>NZ_JBLIEK010000007.1:0-72174 GCF_047632995.1 Psychromonas sp. | reverse complement strand
CCATTTTGAAATATCGGAGAAATGTGCAAAATCACCCGATGGGCCAATCGTTGGCGCAATCCCGGGACCGACATTAGAAACCGCGGTAATGGCGGCGGTCAGCGCGACCATGGAGGTGGCGCCCAACAAGGTTAATAACAGCGTGGCGACAATAATGGTTGCCAGGTAAGCCAAAACAAAGGCGATTAGCGAGCGCAAAATATCGTCACTAACGGTGCGGTTATTATATTTTTGCGGAAAGATGCCGTGCGGGTGCATCAGTAACATAAGTTGACGCCTTAATAGGCTTAAGGCAATTTGAAAGCGGAATATTTTCATCCCCCCGGCTGTTGAGCCGGAGCAAGCCCCCGAAAACACCAAACCAAAAAAGACCATCACGCTGAAATCGCCCCAGGTGAGGAAATCATCTAAAGCGAATCCAGTTGTTGATACCACCGAAATAACATTAAACAGGCTTAATCTTATTGCATCGACAAATGAAAACTGGCCGCTAAGGGTCAAATAAGCCGTTAATACGATGGCGAAAAATAGTATTAATTTAATAAAGCCTAATACCTGAGCATCATTAACAAGGTATAAAATATTACGGCGATTGAACGCACGGATAAACAGTAAAAACGGTAAGCCGCCAAGGAACATAAAGACAATGGCATTCCAATGTGCACCGACCGAAAAATGGCCCATAGAGCCGTCAGATGTTGAATACCCGCCCGTTGCGATAGTGGTCATCGCATGGTTTACCGCCTCAAAATCCGTCATACCTGAAAAACGATAACCGATAAAGCAGCATACCGTTAAAATAAGATAAACAAGCAGGATATCGATCGCCACACGGCGGGTTTTTGATTCGGCTTTATCTGACCAGTCGGAAGATTCGGTTTGGAAAAGGCGCATACCACCGACATTCAAGAACGGCAAAATAGCCACGCCCATAACAATAAATCCCACGCCCCCTAACCACTGCAAAATAGATCGCCATAATAAAATACTGGGATTCATGACATCTAAATTATGTAAAACCGTGCTGCCGGTAGTGGTAATACCCGACATAGTTTCGAAAAAAGCATCGCTATAACTGATATGTTCAATCAGTACAAAAGGTAATGCGGCAAACAGACTGGCAAAGACCCAAACGCCAGTGGTCAATAAAAACATTTCGCGCACACCTAAGCGCGAGCGCTTTTCTTCCCCTCCCAGCAGTAGGAAAATAAAAGAGGCGATATGGGTAATAATGATTGCCGATACGAACTCAACCCCGCCCAAGCCGCCATTGTAAAATGCCAAGGCCATCGGGAAGTACATAAATACTGCCATTTTCGACAGTACCAAACCGGTAATAAACAAGAGTGGACGATATACCATAAAAATCTACACTATAAAAAGAATGGGCTAGGTTGGAATAACTTTTCGATCTCACGGATAAACTTCTTATTCACTAGGAATAAAATAACGTGGTCGTCTGTTTCAACCACCGTATTATCGTGTGCGATCAAAACTTCCTCATTACGAACAATGGCACCAATACTTGTGCCTCGGGGTAATTTAAGCTGCCCCAACGCTTTACCGACGACTTTAGAGGTCATACTGTCGCCACGGGCAACAATCTCGATCGCTTCCGCCGCGCCCTCTCGCAGTGAATAAACATTTTTTAAATCCGCTTTACGAACATGCGTTAACAGCGCAGAAAGTGTTGCTTGTTGCGGCGAGATAGCAATATCTAAAACCCCACCCTGCACCAGATCAACATAGGCAGTACGTTGAATTAATACCATCGCCTTACGTGCCCCCATCCGTTTTGCCAGCATGGCGGACATAATATTCGCTTCGTCATCATTACTGACACTGATAAACAGATCAATTTGTTCGATATGCTCTTCAGCAAGTAACTCTTGATCGGATGCATTACCACAAAACACGATGGTATTAGAAAGATTTTCAGATAACTGCTCTGCGCGCTTTAAATTCTTTTCAATAAGCTTAACGGAATTTTCTTTCTCAAGACGTTTCGCTAAGCTTTCACCTATATAACCGCCGCCAACGATCATAATCCGTTTATAGGGATGCTCAAGTTTTTGCATCTCACTCATAATCGCCCGGATATGCTCACTGGCAGTAATAAAAAACACCTCATCATCCGCTTCGATAATGGTGGTCCCTTGCGGTCTTATCGCTTTACCGCGCCTAAAAATAGCGGCAACACGCGCGTCTATATTGGGCATATGTTCTTTGAGTGTCGAAATCGCATTACCGACCAGTGACCCCCCGTAATAGGCTCTAATGGCCACTAATCCAACTTTACCATCTGCAAAGCTGGCCACCTGCAGTGCGCCGGGGTGTTCAATTAATTTCGCAATATAATCACTGACGAGGATTTCCGGAGCGATAATATGATCGATAGGAAACGCATCACTATTAAACAGTTGATCTTGATGCGCCACAATACTTTCTGAACGTATGCGCGCAATCTTTTTAGGTACATTAAACAGGGTAAAGGCGATTTGACAGGCAACCATATTAACTTCATCGGAATTGGTCACGGCAATTAACATATCCGTATCATCCGCACCCGCATCTTTTAATACGCGAGGACTAGAGCCATTACCCTGCACCACACGCAAATCAAAACGGTCTTGCAGCGCCTGCAGACGATCATTTGATGTATCAACCACCGTAATATCGTTATTCTCACCAACAAGATTTTCAGCCAATGATGCGCCTACTTGTCCTGCACCCAAAATAATAATTTTCATGCGACTTCATTATCCATCTGTGATTTTGCAATAAAGTTTACACACGCTTTATAACAATGGCGATAAAAGAAGAGCCTCGTGAAGGCTCTGTGATTTGCGATTTTCGATTTTCTACAGCGACTTATGCAGCTTCGCATAATAAAAACCATCCATCCCGTCTTCATTAGGTAATAACTGACGTCCTTCACCCCGGCTATTATATTGGCCGGAGAGTTCAATTAATGTGGCATCACTTCTACTTTGCAAAAAGCTTTGTATTTGTAACTCATTCTCATCCGGTAAAATAGAGCAAGTTGCATAAAGTAAAACTCCGCCGGGTTTCAATTTATCCCATAACGCCGTTAATATACTTTTTTGTAAAGCAACCAAATCGGCAATATCGCTATCCCTACGCAGCCAGCGAATATCAGGATGGCGGCGAATAACCCCGGTAGCGCTGCAGGGAGCGTCACAGAGAATACGATCAAACAACTCGCCGCTCCACCAGCTATCAGGTTGAGATGCATCACCGTGGATAACAGTGGCAGAAAGTTGCAAACGCTGCAAATTCTCATGCACGCGAATTAAACGTTTCTGATCCGCATCCACAGCCACCATCTCTTTTATTTTTGGCTGTAACTCTAACGTATGCACCGTTTTTCCACCCGGCGCGCAGCACGCATCTAAAATCAATTCACCAGGCTGCGCATCTAAATAATGGGCTGCTAACTGAGCGGCACCGTCCTGCACAGAAACCCAACCCTGCTCGAATCCGGGCAGCTTATAAACATCAGTGGCTTTTTCTAAACGCAAAGCGTTGCTGTTTTCAACATCGGATGCACTAAAACTGTTTAACTCAGCTTCATTTAGTAACGCCTGATACTGCTCACGAGAATGATGAAGCGCATTAACACGCAGCCACATCGGCGCTTGTTGATTGTTTTCATCCATGATTTTAGCCGCAAGCGTTTCGCCATAAGCTTCCTGTAAACGCTTAACTAACCAGCTTGGGTGACAATAACGCAACGTATCTTGCTGATCTGCTTGCTCTATTAAACTTTCCTGCTCGCGTAAAAAGCTACGCAGCACCCCATTTACCATTCCTTTTAAGGCCGGACTCTTAAGTGCTTTTGTCCCGTTAACGGTTTCACCAACAGCAGCATGGCTGGGAATGCGGGTATAAAGAAGCTGATAAAAACCCACTAAAATAAGAAAGTGCAGTACCCGTTGTTTCCCTTTTAATGGTTTTTTCATCAAGGAACGGCAGAAAAAATCCAGCCGGGGCAATGTACGCAATACGCCATAACAGAGGAGTTGCAGCAGTGCTCTATCTTTGGGGGAGAGATCTTGCTGAGCAGGAGGCAACGCCTGTGATAATGACTGCCCTTGCTCAACGACTTGATTTAATACTTTAGCGGCTAATGCTCTAACACTCATCTAAATTAATCCTGTTGTTGCTGTAAATTAGTACCCAGCGCAAACAGTTCACGGCGAGAGTTTAAAATATCCTGCACAGACATCGCTTTTTTACCGGCAAGTTGAATAACCTCAAGGTTCAAAACCCCATCACCGGTTACAACTTGAATGCCTTTTTTATCCGCATTAATAATAGTGCCAACCGCCTCTTCACTGTTAATGGCAAGTAGACTTGCTTGATGCACCTTGACCACTTGACCTGACAAAATAAAATAACTCATTGGCCATGGATTAAACGCACGGATACAGCGTTCAATAAAAGAACCCTCGGCCGACCAATCAATCAAGGCTTCAGCTTTGCTCAGTTTTTTGGCGTAGCAGGCTAAGCTTTCATCCTGCACCTGAGGTTTTAGCTCTCCTTTAACTAATTGCTTAATGGTATTAACTAAGGCTATCGGTGCTTGCAGTGCGAGTTTTTCATAAAGGGAAGCGCTGGTTTCGTTACTGTCTATCGGGCAACTCATCTTGCTGAGCATATCCCCCGTATCTAACCCTTCATTCATCTGCATAATGGTGACCCCAGTTTGACCATCACCCGCCCAAATTGCGCGTTGAATGGGAGCGGCACCACGCCAGCGGGGTAATAATGAGCCATGCACATTTAAACAACCCAACTTAGGCGTTGCTAAAACCGCTTTAGGCAGAATCAAACCATACGCGACGACAATCATAAGATCTGCATTTAAAGCGCCAAGCTGCTCAACGCTGCTTGCCGCTTTGAAATTCTCAGGCTGATAAACGGGAATATTATGCGCAACAGCCATCTCTTTAACGGCGCTTGCGGTTAATTTTTTGCCTCGTCCTGCGGGTCTATCGGGCTGTGTATAAACCGCAACCACATTAAACCCAGATTCAAGCAAAACAGAGAGGTGTTTGGCTGCAAAATCAGGCGTGCCAGCAAAAACGATATTTAATTTTTCCACAAGTAACCTTAGTTGTAGATGAGAATTTGAAAGACAAGCAGATATTATGCAAATTTTTCATTTTGATGCTGTAGTTTTTCAAGCCTGGTTTTGATCCGTTTTTGTTTAAACGGTGATAAGTAATCAATAAACAACTTCCCCTTAAGATGATCGAGTTCATGCTGAATACAAACCGCAAGCAGGCCATTGGTTTCTATTACTTGCGTATTGCCGTCAAGATCTAAATACTGCAGCGTTACAAATTCGGCGCGTTTAACATCCGCATTGGTATCGGGCACAGAAAGACACCCTTCTTCAGAGATCTCTTCTCCAGATTGTTCTATAATCTCTGGATTGATAAGCACCATTGGCTGATCTCTACTTTCAGAGGTATCAATAACAGCAATGCGCTGGTGAATGTTAACTTGCGTTGCAGCAAGACCGACACCGTTTTCCTGATACATAGTATCAAGCATATTTGATGCTAGATCTTTGATCTCTGGTGTGATCTGAGCAACAGCTTTAGCAACAGTTCTTAGTCGTTGGTCTGGAAAATGTAATACTTCTAGTAAAGCCATGATATTATCTTGTTCTATAGTTAGTGTTAAAGAACATTAATTCTAGTCATTTCTTTATGCAAAAAACAGTTTTATTACTCACAAGACAGGGATTGTTATGAAATTTAAGCTAATTACCTCTTTCTTACTAGGTGTTGTCCTTTCTGTCGCAGCTTTTGCAGATACGTTAACCCTAAAAGAAAATCATCCTGAAACTTATACTGTGGTGAAAGGAGATACCTTGTGGGATATTTCTGCTCATTTCTTAAATACCCCTTGGTTATGGCCTCGTCTATGGCAGGCAAATAGCCAAATTGAAAATCCTCATCTTATTTATCCCGGTGACGTTTTAACCCTTATCTGGATTAATGGCGAACCGCAATTAACGCGCAAACGATTGAAAAAACTCTCTCCGACACCGCGTTTAGAAGAGAAAAGAGAGGCGATTCCAACAATTCCGCTGACAGCGATCTCAGCCTTCTTATCTAAAGATCATGTTATCAATCCCGATCTGTTAAAATCTGCGCCTCGTTTGTTGGGCGATGCGATGGCTACGCCACGTTTCTTTGAGGGTGATATATTCTATGGCCAAGGCCAATATGATAAATATAAGCTGTATGGTGTTTACCGCCTAGGCGATCGTTACGTAGATTCCAAAACAGGAGAGTTTTTAGGTACAGAGCTTACTTTTATTGGCCATTCTCAAGTCTCCAAAAGCCCCAATGTAACGGGCACAGAAAAAGTAACACCACATGACTTTTTGAAAAGTTCAAGAGAAGCACGTCAGGGTGATCTGATTCTTCCCATTCCGGAACATGAGAGTTTCCCCTCATACTTTCTACCACAAGCCGTTCCTGTTTCAACTAAGGGTGAGATCATTGCGGCGCTCAATAATGCCTCTGTTATCGGTAAATGGGATGTGGTTGTTATCAATAAGGGTAAACGGGAAAAAATCAAAATCGGCTCTATGTTCTCTATTTTACAATCAGGCCCGGGTATTCTGATCGACAGCAAGAAAATAATCTATCATGACGACGGCACTAAATTTGCACAACTAAGCGATGCTGATTTAGTGATTCCCGCAGAACGTGTTGGTGAGCTGATGGTCTTCAAAGTGTACGAAAAAGTCAGTATTGCATTGGTTATGCGCAGCACAAATACCATGGGTGCCCACTACAAAATACAAGGTTTAGAATTTTAATATAAAAAAGCAGCTGCAGATTATAGACCCTGCAGCTGCTTTCCTTTTCAAGGACAATTCAAATCGATCTATTTAAAGCAGACAATAAACCGATAAACACTGAGCAGCATATAAAATATTGGCTGGTACTCGCCAATATCCCCGCACTGCAAAAACGCGCCATTTTCAAACTACTTTCGCGACATTCTATCGAACAACTTTTTCAGCTTTCCAGACAACAGTTACAAACCTATAAATTAAGCGAACAGCAAATCTGCGCATTATTAAATCCTCAGCCGCAGCTTATAGAGAGCAGTTTAGAGTGGTTAAACAGCGGATCAGATAAACAGATTATCTGTTTTGATAGCCCCCTTTATCCGAAACAGTTAAAAGAGATCAGCAGCCCACCATTATTACTTTATGCGCAGGGAGATATCTCACTTTTATCACAACCGCAAATTGCATTAGTGGGCAGCCGCAAGTGCACACCTTACGGGCAAGAAAAAGCCTATCAATTTTCCGGATTATTAAGTTCTGCCGGCTTTACCATTACCAGTGGTTTAGCACTTGGTATTGATGGCTGCGCGCATCAAGGAGCACTGGACAAACAGGGCAAAACCATTGCTGTTTTAGGTACCGGCTTAAATAACATTTATCCAAAACGCCACCTTAAACTTGCACAAAAGATAATTGAAAATGGTTTGATCGTCTCAGAGTTTTACCCTGACAGCCCCGCTTTACCCAGTAATTTCCCGAGGCGTAACCGGATTATCTCTGGCTTGAGTTTAGGTGTGCTGGTGATTGAAGCATCAACACGCAGCGGCTCACTGATCACCGCTCGTTATGCCATGGAGCAAAATAGAGATGTTTTCGCCATACCGGGGTCAATCGATAATGCCGAAGCATGCGGTTGTCACCAGTTGATTCAGCAAGGCGCAAAACTGGTTATAAATGCACAAGATATTTGCGACGAATTTACCCATCTAGATCTCGCCTCACCCGTCATTAATAGTCAATCTGATAGTCCGAAAAGCGCCCCTCACCCCTTACTGGCACACATTGATTTTCATCTCACCACGCTTGAACAACTACTTCAGCGCAGCAATTTAGATCTGCTTAGCTTACAAAATCAGTTAATAGAACTGGAGATTACTGGTAGTATTGCAGCTACTGCACAAGGTTACATTAAGTTAACAAGCTAAATACACAGATAAATAACAACTATCTCTCTGAAAGTTAAAGGCTAAATATGTTCGAAGTAATCATATATCTCTTTGAAAGTTACATGCAAATTGATCAAACCATAGAGATCGACGAGAAAGAGATCACCGATGAATTATTGGAAGAGGGATTTCAAAAAAATGAGATCTCCAGTGCCATCGCCTGGCTTGATAATCTATCCAGTCTGCATCAACAAAATCCGTTAAATAAAACGCAATTTGCCAAGGCAACGTCACAGCGAATTTACAGCGACATTGAGCAGTCTCGTTTAGATATTGATTGTCAGGGGTATCTGTTCTACTTAGAACAAGCGGATATATTAAATACTCACACCCGCGAAATTGTGATTGATTGCGCGATGTCATTAGATATCACTACATTGCCACTTTATGATCTTAAATGGTTAATATTAATGGTGTTATTTAACGACCCCAACAGTGCGGATGCTTTTCTGCAACTTGAAACCATGTTACTTGATTTTGAAGATGGGCTGATTCATTAATATGAGCAAAAGCCCACAAGGCCTAGGTAGCGATCACCAGCCGCAAAATGAGCTCTGTCCTGAATGTGGTGCCCGCTTGCATATTCGCAATGCTAAACAAGGGGCGTTCTGGGGCTGTTCAAACTACCCGGAATGCACTTATCTACGCCCTTTACACGAAAAAAGTGAAGTAAAAAAAGTGCTTAGTGGCACAAGCTGCCCTTTGTGTAGCCAGGAATTAGTTTTAAAACAGGGTCGTTACGGCCTGTTTATCGGCTGCAGCAGTTACCCCGATTGTGCGCATACGGCGCAGCTTTCTGAGCCGACAGAGAAAACAGAAGAGAGTAGTGGCGTCCCCTGCCCATCATGCAAAAAAGGCCAGCTAATTAAACGCCAGTCTCGCTATGGGAAAAATTTTTATGCCTGCGATAATTACCCAAACTGTAAGTATGCAGTCAACGATAAACCGGTCAATGAGTTTTGTCCCGATTGCCACTGGCCAATTCTGGTGGAACGGAAAACGGCCAGTGCATTTCGCATAATATGTCCTAAAAAAGGGTGTGGTTATCGCGGCAAGCCTATATAATTGATCACTATTGCAAGTAAATTAATACTGTATTTAAATAAACCCCGTATGTGAGGAAATTTTAATGACTAAACCTTTTGTTGCTATCTTAATGGGCTCTGATTCAGATCTGCCAGTTATGCAAGGTACTATTGATATACTGAAATCTTTTGCTATTACTTTTGAAGTGAAAGTAACATCAGCACATCGCACCCCCGCTGCGACCCATGCTTATGTGACCGATGCAGAATCACGCGGCTGTAAAGTGTTTATCTGTGCGGCAGGCCTTGCAGCACATTTAGCGGGCGCAGTTGCAGGAATTACAACACGCCCTATTATCGGTGTGCCGATTGATTGCGGTCCATTACAGGGGCATGATGCACTGCTTTCTACGGTAATGATGCCAGCAGGCGTACCTGTTGCAACAGTCGCTATCGGCGCAGCGGGCGCAAAAAATGCGGCTTACCTTGCAGCGCAAATACTGGCTGTCGCAGATGATGCTTTAGCGCAACGCGTTAAAGATAATCGTGCTGAAAATGCTCAAGCAGTGTTAGCAAAAGATGCGGCATTACAAATTAAATTAGCGAAGATGTAATAGTTGGCCAATGAATGAGATTGATCTATCTAACGCCCTGGATGTTTTAGGAACTCAGGGCGTTATTGCTTACCCCACCGAATCTGTTTTCGGCCTTGGCTGCGATCCTGATTGTGATGGCGCCATAGAAAAAATTCTCGCGTTAAAAAAACGGCCTGCTTATAAGGGACTGATTTTAATAGCTGCAAATATTCAGCAGTTAACTGATTATGCCGATTTTTCTTCACTGAATGCAAAACAACTTGCGGCAATAAAAAAAACCTGGCCCGGTCCTGTTACTTGGGTTGTACCCAAGCGCAAAAACCTTTCTAAATTAATCTGCGGTGATTTTGCAAGTGTCGCGGTAAGAGTAAGTGCCCACCCCGTCGTGCAGCAGTTATGCTTAGCATTCGACAAGCCCATTATCTCCACCAGCGCAAATTTAACCGGATTAGCGCCACCGACAACTAGCCGGGAAGTAACCGATATGTTTGCAAATCAGCCGTTATTAGGCGCTGTTATTGACGCACCTGTTTCCGGGTTATCTGCCCCCTCACATATTTATGATGCGCTATCGGGAAAGCGTTTACGTTAACGCGGCCTGCGCGTTAACTATTTTGTCAGTAGATACTAATAAGTGATAAATTAACCTTACAAATACGTCTATTTTGGAGTTTTTATGGATCAGTACGCTGTTTTTGGTAACCCAATTAAACACAGTAAATCCCCTTTTATTCATACATTATTTGCCAAGCAAACAGCGCAGCAGATGGTTTATAATGCGATAGAAGCCCCCCTTAATGATTTTGAAAACAGCTTAAACCGATTTTTTGCAGAGCAAGGCAAGGGCTGTAATATTACCGTGCCATTTAAAGAACAAGCCTTTAAATACGCCGATCAACTTACGCAACGTGCTACATTGGCAGGCGCTGTTAACACCTTAAAGTTAACCGATGATGGCCTCATTATTGGTGATAATACAGATGGCGCCGGACTGGTTTTAGATCTTAAAAACAATCATGTCCCCCTTAAAGATGCGCGCATCTTATTATTAGGTGCAGGCGGTGCCGCGCGAGGTGTCTGCGGACCTTTACTCGCAGAGAAGCCCAAACAGTTGGTGATTGCAAACCGTACGTTTGCAAAGGCACAGAGATTAGCGGGCATTTTTTCCCAGCTTGGGGATGTTAGTGCTTGTGAATTTGATAAATTATCTGGCAATTTTGATCTGATTATTAATTCAACATCAGCCAGTTTAAACGGCCAAGTGCCCCCTATCAGCCCCGACCTAGTGAACAGAGAAACTGCGGTTTACGATATGATGTATAGCGCACAGGCCACCGCTTTTAATGCCTGGGCAATCGATCATGGTGCACGACTCGTTATCGACGGACTGGGCATGTTAGTGGGTCAGGCTGCAGAAAGTTTTGCAATTTGGCGGGCCATCAAACCCGGTGCCAAACAAGTTCTCAATGAATTACGCCATAATTTGGCCAATTAAGATCAAAGGAAATCACAATGCAGTCACACCGTATCAATGAACTACTTGAACTACTAAAACCTTACTGGTTGAAAAACCAAGACTTAAGCTTAATGGAACTGTTAGCCCTGATTTCTAAAGAGTCAGGATTTGCAGATCCACTTGAGCAGCTAACTGATGAAGTGATTATTTACCATCTAAAAATGGATCAAACTGAAAAGGGTTCGATGATCCCCGGTATTGCCAAAGATTGTGAAAATGACTTTAAAAGCGCTCTATTAAAAGCGCGTGGTTTACTTTAGCGTGCTAATATTTATAGGCTAAAAAGATAAAAGGTATTGTCATTGAAAACTCATGCGTTATTGCTGATAGCCACATTATTAAGCCTAACCGGATGCGGTGGTTCATCTACACCCATAAACAATGCCACTAATCTCGATCACATTTATACCTATCTAGAAACAGAGATACCTGAAGCGCAGCTTGATCCGGCAAGTTGCGTGAATTATTCACAGGCCTGCACCGTCCAACAACTCCCGTTTATCGCGCTCAGTTATCCGCAAACGCGAAGAGAGGATATTATGGCGCGCGTTGTCGTCTCACATGATTGGATGGGCGCGCGTTTTCAAGCGCTATTAACACGCTTACCGACAGAAGTAATCACCTTAATGGGATCGATAACCGCCATTGTTATTGCCGATAATATCCGTCCCTCTTTTTATTGGACGGGCTCCGGCGCTATTTACATTGATCCCGCTGATTTATGGTTAACCAATGAGGAAAAAAGCACTATCCTAAAAAGCCCCGATTATCGGGATGATTTTGGCGAACTGCTGGCTTATGATTTTTTCCACCGCTTTATAAAAGATGGCCAGTACGCCTATTTTTATTACCCCTTAGATGGCGCACAAGAACGTGATATTGAAGATATTGTTGTGCCGATGGCAAGTTTATTGTTTCATGAATTAGCCCATGCTAATGATTTTATGCCACAGCAATTAATCTCTTCACTTGATCTAAGCCAAACTACCCGCTCTGAGCTTAACCGCCTTGCCCCGCAAAGACTCAATATCGAACTTGCGACAAGTTACCCGCTAACCAGTCAGGAACTGTTTAACCATGCCGCTATTCTCTATCAAGGAACAGAGCCAACAGAACAACAACAATCAGATAGCGCCGCTTATCTTGGCTCTCTTATGCAGGAGGAAGGCGCCAATCACCTCTATTCCTATTTAAATCAAGCTGAAGATGTCGCCATGTTATTTCAGGCAAGTATGCTCAAAAAATCATTCGATGTCGATATGGACAGCGCCTTTGTGATCAAACCTCAAGGTAGTGATCTTAGCTGTGCGGACTACCTAGTGGGTTGGGGAGTGCGTAACCGCATCGCAGATACGCAGACCAAACCCCGGGCGCAATTTATCAGCCAAAGAATATTGCCTGATAGTGATTTTAATAATTTTTTTGATAATTTAGAAAGTGAACAAACTTTCCCTGCATTAATTAATTGGTGTAATACCAGCTTAAGCGAAACAAGGCGAACATCATTTAACAATAAAGGTAAAGTTTTCAGACGAGGTCATCAGCACGGTTTACTTATTCGTTGATCCACTCAAGGTGATAAGTGTTACAATTTGAGCTCTGTTTCACACAGTGCTGTTACTTTTATTTAACATCTTTACTTTGTGATATTATCAGGCAACTTCAGTTTAATTCTTTCAGGCAATTGGCGATGAATCAACGTATTAACATCAAAGAGATAAAAAGCACGCACAAAGAAAGTGCGGACCGTTTTAACCCCAGTAAACGGATTTATGTGCGCGCTATGTACGGTTTCTTCCAAAGGCTGCGTCGTTATACGGGATGGGGGTTGATTCTATTGTTTCTCTCATTGCCCCTGATTCGCTGCAATGGCCATCAAGCTGTACTGTTTGATTTTAGCGAACAACAATTCCACCTCTTTAATATGACCCTGTTTCCACAAGACTTAACTTTGCTCGCCTGGATATTTATTATTGCCGCCTTTGCACTGTTCTTTTTTACCACCTATCTCGGTAGAATATGGTGCGGTTACACCTGCCCGCAAACCGTGTGGACATTTATTTTTATTTGGTTTGAGGAACGCTTTGAAGGATCGGCCAATAAACGTAAACGCCTGGATCAGATGCCTTGGTATTTTAATAAAATTTGGCGAAAAACCGCCAAACATGCGGGATGGTTAATCGTTTCTTTATTTACCAGCTTGGCTTTTTGCTCCTACTTTGTACCCGTTGAGCAGTTATATACTGATTTTTTCACTCTCAATAGCAGCCCTTTTATTTTCCTCTCTGTTTTTATTTTCACTGCGGCTACTTATGCCAATGCCGGCTGGATGCGTTCCATTTTTTGCATTCATATGTGCCCATACTCGCGCTTTCAATCAGCGATGTTTGATAAACACACTTACAGTGTGGCTTATGATGAAAAACGTGGTGAAAAACGTGGCCCAAGACGGCGTAAAGACAATCCGAAAGAGCTTGATTTAGGTGACTGTATAGACTGCGATCTTTGTGTACAAGTTTGTCCAACAGGGATAGATATTCGTGATGGTTTGCAATATGAGTGTATTAACTGCGGCGCCTGTGTTGATGCTTGTAACGAAACCATGGATAAAATGGGCTATCCGCGTGGATTAATTTCATATACCTCTGAACAAAAACTGGCTGGCAAAGAAACTAACTTATTACGGCCAAAAATCATCGCTTATGGTCTTATCTTAGTTATTATGATGGGCATCTTCGTTATCAATATACTTAATTTAAGCAGTGCAGAGATGGAAATAGTGCGCGATAGAACCGCTTTATACCGCGAAAATAGCGAAGGATTAATTGAAAATACTTACACACTTAAAATTCTCAATAAAACCATTGAAACACAGACTTATAATTTATCTATTGCCGGACTGCAAGATGCACAACTGATTGGCCCGGAGCAGATAGTCATTCGTTCCGGGGAGATATTAACGCAACCAATTTCAGTCGCCGTTGACCCTTATGATATAAAAGAGAAGAAACGCACAATCACTATTATATTGACCAGTACAAAAGACAATATTGAACAAATAAAACAGGATAGCCCCTTCTTTTTAGGTTTATAGCAAAACAAAAAGTAAGTAATCACAAACCACAAAGGTGCTGTTTTCAGCACTTTTTTTTTAAGGTCACCTATGACAGATGCAAATTTCAGTTATTTATCACTGACACCCGATGTCCAGCTAGACGCATTAGCGAGTATCGGAATTTATCCGCAAAGCGGCTTAATAGCGCTCAACTCTTATGAAAATCGCGTTTCTTTATTTACCGATGAAAATAAAATTCGCTATGTAGTGAAGTTTTACCGCCCGCAGCGTTGGAGTGAAGCACAGTTACTCGAAGAGCATCAATTTACCCTGTCATTACACAAACAGGGGTGCCATGTCGCGCCGCCAATTGAAATCAACAAGCAGACTCTATTTAAATTTAACGGTTACTATTTTGCACTGTTCCACAGTTTATCGGCACGTACACTGCAGCTTGATAATATTGACCAGCTATTTGAAATAGGCAGCGCCTTGGGCAAGCTGCACCGCATTGGCGCCCAGAGTGCATTTAAACATAGAGAGCAACTGGATATAGAGACGATGCTGTCTAACCCAATACAAACATTACAAAGCAGCAAACGGATCCCCAAACTTATTCGCGAACCCTTGTTTGCAACATTAAGGAGTATTGAACAGCAAGTGAGCCAAGAATTAAGCAAACACAAGTATAAAGTAATACGTTTACATGGTGATTGCCATGCGAGTAATATCTTAATTAACGCTGATATGCCCTCTTTTGTAGATTTTGATGATTGCAAAATGGGTCCCGCTATCCAAGATTTATGGATGCTGCTAAATGGCTCCCGACAAGAAAAACAACTGCAACTATCCATGCTATTGGAAGGTTATGAAGAAGAATACAGTTTTGACTCACAAGAATTGAGCTTAATTGAACCACTTCGCAGCATGCGCATGGTAAATTACGTGCACTGGCTTAATAAACGCTGGACAGATCCGGCATTTCCCATGAACTTTCCATGGTTTACAACTGACCAATACTGGAAAGAGTTGTTACAATCGCTGCAGCAGCAGATAACAGCAATGAAGGAACAACCTCTTTCTTTGCAGCCTAATTATTAATTAGGTTGATTATAAAAAATAACGATATACTGGCAAAAACATAATAAATTTAATAAGGGAACATACAATGAAAAAAGTCTTAGCACTTTTCGCCGCTTTAATACTACTTCCACTGGCAAGCAATGCAGCCCAGTTCGAGGAAGGAACTCACTATCAAACCGTTAAGCAAACAGCAACCGAATCCCCTGAAATAATGGAGTTTTTCTCTTTCTACTGCGGACATTGTTTTAAATTCGAACCACTAATGACCACACTCAAAGCAAGCTTGCCTGATGATGTAAAAATCAAAAAAAACCACGTAAATTTTTTAGGTAAAACGATGGGCCCTGAGCTGACCAATGCGTATGCAGCCGCCGAGATACTGCAAGTTGAAGATAAAGTAGCAAACATTATTTTTGACAAAATTCATACTCAGCGCAAAGCGATTAATGGTGAAAAAGATATTCTGGAAATATTTGTACAAGCAGGCGTATCTGAAAAAGAGGCCAAAAGTGCATTAGTAAGTTTTCCGGTAAAAGGGTTAGCCTCACAAATGAAACGTGATACGGAAACATTTCAAATCACTGGCGTGCCTACGATCATAGTTAATGGTAAATACAAGGTAAATACCGGATCGGTAAGCAGTACAGACGAGTTTATTGCATTAGTTGATTTCCTCACTAAAAAGAATAATTAGATAACAATAACGAATTACTTTTGTTTTTATAGCATCTTCAAGTAGTTTGGGTAGAGAGGTCACCGAGGTGGCCATTTTTTGTACCTAATTCTTTTTATGAGATAAGAGCAACCATATAAATTAAGGAGTGTTATCGTTGAAAACAGTGTTTAACAATGCAGCACAAATAAAATCTGTTTTACGTGATCTGCACAATAAAAAAGAATCTAGAAAAGCATTGATCGTTGCAATTAGCGGCATTGAAGGTGGAGGAAAACGAGCGCTAACTGAAAAAGTTGCTTCAGCATTAACCCTTGAAGGACTCTCTGTTGCAGTTGTCCATGCAGATGATTGGGAAGCATCTGAAAGTGTCCGGTTTAACGTAATGAGCAGCCCTGAAGAGTATTATCTGAATGCTTATCGTTTTGATGAAATGTTTGAGGAGCTAATTTTACCTCTAAAATTGTTTGGCAGCATCAAAACATCGGTCACGCTTGATGATGTGATGAACCCGCGTACCGTTGAATATGATTTTAGTGATATAGATATCATTCTTATTGAAGGGGTGTACCTACTGCAGGAAGCCTATTTAGATCTTTATGATTACACTTGCTGGATAGATAGTGATTTTGATGCGGCTTTAGCGCGCCTGGCAAAGCAGTCAAATATCGAACAATCCCAAGAAGCGCTGCTAAAAACCTTTGAACTATTAATAAAACCTGCGGGTCAATATCATATCTATACAGATGATCCTCAAGGACATGCTAATTCGATGTATATTGAACAAGAAAAAAATGACAACTAAAATAAAACAACCCAGTAATCAGCAAAATATTCATAGTGCGTATATGCACTTTGAGCGCCTGCAATGGGCTAATCTACGAGATAATGTTGAACTTACTCTCTCGGAAGAACATCTAAAACAATTACAAGGGATCAACGAATCACTTTCGACTCAGGAGGTGATTGATATTTACTTGCCACTTTCCCGTTTACTCAATTTATACGTTAAAGCACAGCAATATAGACATACTGTACGCGATAAATTCTTAAACAGTAAAAATGACTCTGTACCTTACATCATTGGCATTGCAGGCAGTGTGGCTGTCGGTAAAAGTACCACAGCACGTATTTTACAAGCCTTATTATCGCATTGGCCTGAGCATCCGAAGGTCGCTCTCGTTACAACCGATGGTTTTTTACGCTCTAACCAAGATTTAGTTACACGCAATCTGATGCATAAGAAGGGCTTCCCAGAGAGTTTCGACATTAAAGCCTTAGTAGACTTTGTTGCAGCCATAAAATCGGGTGAGGAGCATGTTTCGGCTCCTATATACTCTCATCTTACCTATGATATTTTACCAGATCAGTCAATCTGTGTAGAAAAACCCGATATAGTTATTTTAGAGGGGTTAAATGTACTGCAAACAGCCATTAACTATCCGAATCTCCCAGATCGTGTTTTTGTATCGGATTTTGTCGATTTTTCTATCTTCGTTGACGCTGAGGCTCACTTATTAAAACAGTGGTATATCCAACGTTTTTTGAAATTCAGAAAGGGAGCATTTACCGATCCCAATGCTTATTTTCACAGCTACTCAAAAATGAGTGAAGATCAAGCGACGGCTATCGCAGGAAAGATTTGGGATGAAATTAACGGCGTAAATTTAGAAGAGAACATTCGCCCAACGCGCAATCGCGCCAACTTGATACTTAGAAAAGCAACCAATCACCAGATATCAAGCGTTCAGTTACGTAAATAAGAAGAGATAAAAAAGGCGCAGAAAGCGCCTTTTTTATTAACGGTTAGAAATTAAAAGATAATTTCTTTTAATTTTGGATCTTTACGATCCAGATAATGTGTTGAATGAATACGGCGTACTGTGCGTGATTTACCACGCACCAATAAGGTTTCAGTTGTTGCAAAACGACCATCTACCGCAACACCATCCAGCAAATCTCCCTTAGTAATGCCTGTCGCAGAAAAGATAACATTGTCATTTTTCACTAAATCTTCAAGTTTTAAGACTTTATTAACTTCAATACCCGCCGCTTCACAGCGTGCAACTTCATCCTTACCGATACGAATATTCTCTTCTGTTGGACCTTTAACCATTGGACGGGGAATTAATCGTGCCTGCATATTGCCGTCTAATGCGCGTACCACAGCGGCTGAAATAACACCTTCAGGTGCACCGCCAATACAGTAAAGTACATCTACTTGGCTGTTAGGCATACAGGCAAGTACAGAGATAGCCACATCACCATCTGGAATAGCGAAAACACGTACCCCCAGACCTTGCATATCTTTGATAACACGGTCATGGCGCGGTTTGGCAAGTGTTGCAACGGTTAATTCAGACAACGACTTACCTAATGCAACTGCAATTGCTTTTAAGTTCTGCTCTAAAGAGCGCTCCAAATCAATTGCATCTTTTGCATTAGGGCCCACGATCAATTTTTCCATATACATATCAGGAGCGCGTAAAAAACTGCCTTTTTCGCCAACAGCAAGTACAGCTAAGGCATTGGATTGGCCCATCGCCGTCATGCGCGTACCTTCAATGGGATCGACCGCGATATCTACCGCACCTCCCTTGCCCGTACCAACATGCTCACCGATATACAACATCGGCGCTTCATCTATTTCACCTTCACCGATAACGATTTCACCGTCAATATCAATCTGATTAAAAATCAATCGCATCGCTTCTACCGCGGCGCCATCGGCGGTGTTTTTATCGCCTCTTCCTAACCATTTATAACCCGCTAATGCAGCGGCTTCTGTTACTCGAGAAAATTCAATTGCTAATTCGCGTCTCATTTTTGAGCTCCCAATTCTAAATACTATTTTATAGCAAGCCTTATGATATGCAGAGGGCTTGGCTATATATTAAAATTCTGTGCTAACTTTACGCCTCTATTTATAGAAGCCATAAACTAACCATTATTTGTTTTTTATAACATTATTCTGACTTTAGCGTTACCGCTTTAACGGCCTCTCTAAATTTTACCATTGCTTGTTGTATCTGTTTGTTATGAATGTTTAATGCCGGAGCAAAACGAATAACATTTGCCCCCGCAATTAACACTAATAAACCTTGTTCTGCACTTGCCAATAAAAATTCTTTGGCGCGGCCTTGATACTGCTCATTTAACGCAGCACCTAATAACAGCCCTGCTCCACGTATCTCACTGAAAACTGAAAATTCGTTGTTAATTTCAGTTAATAGCGCTCGGAATAAGGCTTCCTTCTCTTTTACTCCCTGTAACATCGCAGGGGCATTGATCAGATCAAATGCTTTATTGGCGACCGCACAACCTAGAGGGTTTCCTCCGAACGTAGTGCCATGCGTACCAGCTGTAAGACTGCTGGCAAACTTTGTCAACGTTAGCATTGCGGCAATAGGAAAGCCTGCACCTAATGATTTTGCAGATGTTAACACATCTGGGGTTACACCTAAGCCCATATAAGCAAATAACTCACCTGTACGCCCCATCCCTGTTTGCACTTCATCAAAGATCATCAGTGCATTGTGTTTGTCACACAAAGCACGCACGCCTTGCGCAAATTCTTTATCTATAAGCAGCACACCACCCTCACCTTGTAATGGCTCTAAAATAACCGCACAGGTTTTATCCGAAATGGCTTTTTCTAATGCATCTAAATTATTATATTCAAGGTGTGTAATATCAGAAGGTTTGGGTCCAAAACCATCTGAATAGCTTGCTTGCCCGCCCACGGTCACGGTAAAAAATGTGCGACCATGAAAGCCCTGATAAAATGCAATAATTTCACTTTTATCTTTTGAATAATTATCAAAAGCAAAACGACGCGCAAGTTTTAATGCGGCTTCATTGGCTTCAGCCCCCGAGTTGGCAAAAAACACTTTTTCGGCAAAGGTGTTGTCCACTAACTTTTGCGCTAATATTAACGCGGGTTCATTGGTGAAGATATTACTGATATGCCATAGTTTTTTTGCTTGTTCAGTTAATACTTCAACCAGTTCGGGATGCGCATGCCCGAGCGCATTTACCGCAATTCCACCGGTTAAATCTATATATTCGTTATTTTCCTGATCCCAAACACGCGATCCTTCACCGCGCACAGGGATCATATTTAAAGGCGCATAGTTTGGCACCATTACCTGATCAAAAAGCGGACGAGTTATCTGTGTGTTTGACATAAGGTAATCCTTTAACGCTGTTAAATACAAATAGGCAGATTAGAAATCTGAAGCCACTAATATACGCACTTATTTTTCGAAGCCAAGACCTTGCACAAGAAAATTACGCAGCAATTGCAAACCTTGTTCAGACATTATGCTTTCGGGATGAAATTGCACCCCTTCAACGGCCATTGTTTTGTGGCGAATAGCCATTATCTCATTACGGTTAATGACGGTTGCCGAAACAGTAAGGCACTCTGGTAAGCTTGTAGGTTCAAGCACTAAGCTGTGGTAGCGGGTAATATCTAATGGATTATTTAAACCTCTGAAAACCCCCTTACCGTCATGTTCGATCAGTGAATTTTTACCATGCATCACTTTATTTGCACGCACCACTTGTGCGCCAAAGACTTGGCCTATACTTTGATGTCCTAAACAAACGCCCAGCAGAGGAATTTGCCCTGCAAAACGCTCTATTGCCGCCAAAGAAATGCCTGCTTCATTGGGGGTACATGGACCGGGAGAAATAACCAGATAGTCGGGATTTAAATCAGCAAT
The DNA here is from genome assembly GCF_047632995.1 of Psychromonas sp. Taxonomy (GTDB): domain Bacteria; phylum Pseudomonadota; class Gammaproteobacteria; order Enterobacterales; family Psychromonadaceae; genus Psychromonas. The sequence goes on along the minus strand of NZ_JBLIEK010000007.1, from coordinate 51,432 downwards.
CTCCTGCAAACTGATTTGATCATTTCGTTTTACAATAACCTCTTGTTTTAATTCACCAAAATATTGGACTAAGTTATATGTAAAGGAATCGTAATTATCGATCATCAAAAGCATGAATGGTCTAACCTATCTATTAAGTCGTAAACAATCATTTTAACATCCGTAAACAGCTAACGTAATTTTTTTTAGGAGTTCATATGAACAAGGTAAAAATACTAATAACGGGCTCTTCCGGTCTAATTGGCAGTGCACTCGTGCCGTTTTTACAGGCGCAAGGTTTTATGGTTGGGCGCTTGCTACGCAGACCTCATGATACAGAGCCATTTTGGAATATTAATGATAACTCATTAGTTTTAAAGGAATTTAAAAATCCAGATGTGATCATAAACTTAGCAGGTGAAAGTATCGCAAGCGGCCGCTGGACAGAGCAAAAAAAACAACAGCTTATAGACAGCCGAATTTTATCCACGCGATTACTGGTGAAGCACTTTCAAAAAGCGCCCCCAAAGCTGCTTATTAACGCCTCCGCCATCGGTTTTTATGGTAACAGAGGTCAACAGAAGTTAGATGAAGACGATAGTGCAGGTGATGATTTTGTTAGCCGATTAGCCGTGCAATGGGAAAAAAGTAGCCAGTCAATTAAAGCGTTGGGTACGCGACTGGTTAATCTGCGTACGGGTATAGTGATCAGCCAAAAGGGTGGCGCGCTGGCAAAAATGTTACCCGTTTTTAAATTCGGCTTAGGAGGAAAAATTGGATCGGGTAATCAGATAATGAGTTGGATTGATATTAATGATCTGCTTACGGCTATTCTATTTATTATCAAGAACCAGTATGTAGAAGGTCCCGTCAATATGGTTTCACCTAACTCGGTCTCAAATCAACAATTTACTCGCTTACTGGCAAAACAATTACAGCGCCCTACTTTACTGCCTTTGCCGGCATTTGTGATTAAATTATTGTTTGCCGAAATGGGTGAAGAATTATTGCTTGCCAGCACCAATGTTTTTCCGAAAAAGTTAATTGATGCGGGATTTCAGTTTGAATATGCAACACTAGAAAAGAGTTTATTGAAGCAGTTAGATTGACCATTGCTGGGTTATTAAAAGCAGAAAAAGGAAAGGGCAGCCGAAGCTGCCCTAAGTTTAGTCACTCTATCTAAATCCGTGATAGTTGATGCTCCCTGCTGTACATCCTTTTGACTAATGCCCACCTAGGCGCCCACTTCCCATTCCTTTGGGTACATCCCTTTTACATCCATATCAGATAAACATCCTGCTTATCAATCATCTCCCTTTCCTTAGGAGGTGTCCATATTTCGTCATCCTGACTTAATAATAACAAATCCGGTTATTATTAACCTTCAATCCGAGAAGGTGTTCCTTAACTACATCCTGTAGTTTGTTCCTTTATCATCCTGATATATAAAGCAATCCTGCTCTATAAGCTCTTATCCCAAGAGTGTCCTTACATCTTCCTGATTAGATAAACAATCCTAGCTTATCTTTCACAACATCCTGTTGCTGTCCTGCATCAATCACTGATTGTTTTACTTCCTGTAAAACTTTCCGTCCTTGCGAAAGAGATAATACGCGTTTAAAAAATAAAGAGGAAAAAAACTACGGTAACTTTCTACTGCTAGAACACAAAAACAAACAAAACCACTTTAAATCAATAGCTTATAAATAAACCTCATTGTAAAAACAATAAACTCACGGGTTAATAACAACAATCTCCCCTGGCTGCAATGGTCGATCTCTTACAAGCAGAATTTGAAACAAGAAAATCCCAGCAATTAGCTGGGGTTTTCTTTTTAAATCAGAGAGTAAAGTGCACTCTAGAAGTCGTAACGCGCCGCAAAAGTAAGTGCGTCTTCGTTGCCTTCAACTTGGTCGGCAACATACTCGCTGACAATGCGGAAGTTTTTATTAAATTTGTAAGCACCGCCAAAAGTAAATTGCTCAACAGCGTAATCAGCTTCGCCATCAATATCCTGCATTAGGTAACGGCCAACAACAGAGAATTTACCAAATTTGTATGCCAGTGAACTTTCCACAGCAAAGCTATCTTCGCTATTATCTTTAGATGTCATATCTGCAACAATAGCCGCTGTTAATGCATTACGCTTATATTGAGCTCCGAGTAAAACAGTATCTGTATCAACATCATCTTTTGTTTCAATGCCGTAAGTTGCGCCTAAATCTAAACCAAAATCAAAGGCATAAACAACGCCTGCACCAAAACCAGATTTATCCGTTCCATCTTGGTCACTTTCTAGCTGCGCATGCGCACCCACCGTTAATGCTTTAATATAGGTTCCTTCAAATTTTAATACATTTGATTCACGACCAAATGCATTGATAGCATCATTACCTGGAACGTTTGAAACTGCTGAATCTGTCCAGTCTGCTACTAACTCATCAGTTACATATTGACGACCAAAAGTGATTGTTCCCCAGTCCGCTTGCGTACCAGCATAAGCTAAACGTGTTTTAGTTGTATTTTGCTTTCCGCCATCATCGATAGCCCATTGCATTTCCAGTTGAGAGATAGCTTTTAGGGTTTCCGTTAATTGTGATTTTGTTTTAAAACCCAAACGGAAATAAGCATCTGAACTGCCGTTGCTTGTATCAGAATCATTATTCTCTTGGTTTACATAACCAGCGTAAACACGCCCTTTAAGATCGACCTGGTTAGTATCGTCTTTAAATACAGTTACGCCAGCTTGCGCGCCAGAAACAAAGCTTGTTAGTACTGCTGCTGCTAATAATGTCTTTTTCATAATTCTTCCATATTTAATGAGTTAAAGTATTTAGTTTTTCAGCTCTGTGGCTGTTCACGAGATAAAGCTTAACTTTTCACTGTGACATAATTGTGACAAACAAAAAGTAATATAGAAAAAAATGGAAAAGTTCAATTTTAGACAGAAAAAATATAACGAGTGTTATTTATTCCTAGCCAAATAGGCAGTAAAAAGCCGCAAATAATCGGCTTTATTGTTTAAAGTGGAGGCCGTTATTTTCTATTTTCCAATACAGAAACTGGAAAATATCCGCCCCAACAGATCATCTGAGCTGAATTCTCCGGTTATTTCACTGAGATGCTGCTGCGTTAAGCGCAACTCTTCGGCTAACAGTTCACCCGCTTTAAACTCTTCAAGCTGAATTTTACCTTCAAGAAGATGCCTTTGTGCGTTATCAATAGCTTCTAAATGACGACGACGCGCCATAAATCCACCTTCGGTATTGCTTTTGTAACCCATAATATCTTTCAGATGTTCTTTTAAAGCATCAACACCTAAGCCTGTTTTAGCTGATATAGGGTATACAGGATGGGAATTTTCTGCACTTACAGACAAGGTTTCACCGGTTAAGTCCGCTTTATTACGAACAACCGTCAAGCCAATGTTATCAGGTAACCGATCAATAAAATCAGGCCATATTTCACGGGGATCTTGCGCGTCTGTAGTGGTGGCATCAAGCATAAAGAGCACTCGATCTGCACTGTTTATTTCAGCCCAAGCGCGTTCAATACCTATTTTTTCAACTTCGTCAGCACTCTCCCGCAATCCCGCAGTATCGATAATATGCAGCGGCATACCATCAATATGAATATGCTCACGCATGACATCGCGCGTCGTCCCGGCAATATCGGTAACAATGGCGCGATCGATACCAACCAGGTTATTTAATAAGCTCGATTTACCCGCATTTGGACGACCGGCAATCACCACTTTCATCCCTTCACGTAAAATAGCACCTTGCTTCGCTTGTTTTTGTACCGCATCTAAATTATCAATAATCTGATATAAATCATTGGCTATTTTGCCATCACTTAAGAAGTCGACCTCCTCTTCGGGGAAATCGATGGATGCTTCAACATAAATACGTAAATGGATCAGGCTTTCAACCAGTTGGTAAATTTTATCAGAGAACTCACCTTGCAGTGAGTGCAGTGCACTTTTCGCTGCCTGCTCTGAAGTCGCTTCAATAAGATCGGCAATCGCTTCTGCTTGTGCTAAATCGAGTTTATCATTCATAAATGCGCGTTCAGAGAACTCACCCGGATTGGCGCTGCGGATATTGTTGATGGTCAAGATTGCTTTGATAAGCATATCCATTACCACCGGACCACCGTGACCTTGAAGTTCCAGAACATCTTCACCGGTAAAAGAGTTAGGCGCCTTAAACAGCAGTGCAATGCCCTGATCGAGGACCTCGTTATTTTGATCCTTAAAAGGTAAATATTCGGCATAACGAACTTTCGGCAGTTTGCCTAAAATCACTTTTGCTACCGCTTCTACATCTGGCCCTGAAACACGAATAATACCGACTCCGCCACGACCCGGTGCAGTCGCTTGAGCAACAATTGTATCGCTAGCTTTGATCATGATCTGTTCCCATTTATTAAATATTTAACCTATAAAAAAGGCGACTTAAATAAGTCGCCTTTTATTTTAACTGTGCATTATCGACAAAGCTATTTCTTATCGCTTAAACCTTTCTTTTCAAAGCTGCGGTAGATTAGCGTTTGCTGAATCAAGGTAACGATATTACTCATTAACCAATATAAAACCAAACCAGCAGGGAACATAACAAAGAAAGCGGTAAAGATGATTGGCATAAATTTCATCACTTTCTGCTGCATCGGATCCTGCACCGTGGTTGGAGACATTTTCTGAATAAAGAACATGCTCACACCCATTAGAATTGGCATGATAAACAGAGGATCTTTTACCGATAAATCAGTAATCCAGAATATAAAGGGTGCATGACGCAGTTCAACCGCCTCCATCAATGACCAGTACAATGCAATAAAGATAGGCATCTGCAGCAAGATAGGGAAACAGCCACCAAGTGGGTTAACTTTCTCTTTTTTGTACAACTCCATCATCGCTTTTGATACTTTCTGACGATCTTCACCGAAACGGTCACGTAACTCTTTAATCTTAGGCTGTAGCAAACGCATTTTAGCCATTGATGTGTACTGAGCTTTAGTAAGCGGGTAAAGTGCACCTTTGACCGTAAAAGTAATAAGGATAATAGCCAGTCCCCAGTTGCCAACGATACCTTGGAAGAACAGTAGTAACTTGAACATAGGCTGAGCAATAAACCATAACCAGCCGTAATCAACAGTCAGATCCAGATGGGCTGCATTTTCAGCCATTTCACTTTGTAATTTAGGACCAACCCAAAGGTTTGTTTGTATTTCAGCAACACTATTTGCATCAATCACTTTAGCAGGGGCTTTAAAGCCGATATTAGCTTCTTTACCATTTGCCGAGATAGAACTGTAAAGTTCATTTTCCTCTGTCGCTGATGGAATCCACGCAGAAACAAAGTAGTGTTGCAACATGGCAACCCAACCACCGACAGTGGTTTTTTTCAATGGCGTATCTTGCATATCATCAAAACTATATTTGCTGTAGCGTGTTTCTGAACTTGAGAAGGCACCACCACGATATACTGGCATAATCATGTTTGAACTTGATTCTTGAATGCTTTCTTTTAACTGAGCATATAGCTGCACATTTAATGGGCTGTCACTGTTGTTTTCAATCTGGTAAGAAACATTAACCACATATTCGCCACGTTTAAGGGTAAAGGTTTTAATAAACAGATTACCTTTTTCATCGGTAAAGGTTAATGATGTAGAAACTGCGGTTTGGCCATTAGTTAATACTGATTCATTGCTCTTTGCCGTATAAACTGGGCGGCCTTTTTTACTGGAATCCGGACCATCTCCAATCAAACCGCTTTGGGCGATATAAGTGAATTTTTTACTGCTATCTAGCAAACGAAAGGGTATTTCTGAATTAAGTTCCTTGTCGTGTTCTAATAAATCAGCCGATATAACATCACCACCGGTCAAAGAGATAGCCAAACGTAATAGGTCATTTTTTAAAATAACAGATTGACCAGCAGTCTTGTCAGCAGGAACCTCACTGATAGTCGCTGTTTCTGATGAAACAGGCACATCTGCACTAAAGTTACTGCTTGACGATACCGTAGAGGCCACATTTTGCGTCTCTTCTGTAGTTTGCGCTTGCACAACTGGTTCAGGATTGTGATCAACAATCCATGCTTGATAAAGCAAATAGCTAACAAACATTAGTGCGAGTAAAAGTAAATTGCGTTGGGATTCCATAGCGTTTTTTAGTCTCTTTTATTTAGGTTTATTTTTATTAGCGCAACAAGCAGGCACAGGATCGTAACCACCTTCACTTAAAGGCTGGCATTTTATAAGACGCGAGCCCGCTAGCCAAGATCCTTTTACTATTCCATGTGATTTTATCGCTTGGATCGCATATTGAGAACAAGTTGGCGTAAAACGACAACGAGGACCAATCATTGGGCTAATGAATATCTGGTAACCCCGAATTAATTTAATTATTAACCATTGCAGCGTTGCACTAATTTTCGCCATAATTTATCCAAAATTTTATTAATTTCTTGGTTTGATAAATCAGCAATACCCGCTTTAGCAATAACAACAATATCAATTGCAGGGAGTTGGTGTTGTTGAAGACGGAATTGTTCTCTTACAATGCGACGAATACGATTACGCCCAACAGCACGTTTAATATGCTTTTTAGGAATAGCCATTCCTATACGGGGGTGATCTAAGTTATTTTTTCGAGCAAGAAGTGTAAGGTGCGGTGAAACTGCTGGAACAGCATTTTTAAATACGGGTTGAAAATCATCGGGAGTTAACAGACGTAACTCCCGAGAAAACGAATAATTCACCACGTCTGGTAGATTATGCGCTTAAGCTTGCGCGGCCTTTGGCACGACGACGAGCTAGTACGTTACGACCATTTTTAGTCGCCATACGAGTTCGGAAACCGTGTGAACGCTTACGCTTAATGTTGCTAGGTTGAAAAGTACGTTTCATGCTCTTTTCCACTTATAGTTAAGTACTGTACAGTAGCTAATGTTTTTAGCTCATTATTGGTAAATCACTCACTGAGTAAATCACAAATAATAAAGAAAAAGAGTTAGCCGATTAAAAAGAGAGCGAATTCTATGTATTGATCGACCAAAAGTCAATCAGAGATGCTTCTTTCGGCAGATTAAATTATTATATTAAAAAATATGAACTTGAAATAATGCAAATTTAAACTGCGATCCAGACTCAAAAGCCAGGGTGAGTGGGATTATATAGAAGCGCTATTAATAAGCAAGGATCTATCGGCGATCTTTCTCTATTTGTTTACAATTAAACAGGGCCATAGCGATAGCCCAAGCGCCGTCATTTAATGACTTTAGCCTAAGTGGCTAAAATCAAGTCAGCACTGCACCTAATAACAACAAATACAAGGATCTTTTTTATTTATTTATTAACAGATCTTCTAGCGAAATGTGGATCTTATCGGTAGAATTATTGGTCCTAAATTAATAACTGGAGTTAGTCATGTCCCTCGCAATTTGGCAAGAGTGCTTAGCACAATTAAAAGATGAACTGTCAGTGGGAGACTTCAGCACTTGGTTACGCCCTTTACAAGCGGACTTTAATGACTCAACGCTTTCTCTTTACTCACCAAACAAATATACGAGTGAGTGGGTTCGTAACAAATATATGGATAATATTGAAAGCAAAATCCAACAAATTTCCAATCACGAAAGCCCGAATCAATCAATTAAAATTAGATTATTGGTCGGTAATGCCAGCTCAGCAGAAAAAAAACCAGTAAATAATAAACAGGCAGCACCAGTAAAAAATGTAAATCAGCCTTGGGAAGGTGAAAGTAAAGCTAATAGTGTGGCGCATAAAAGTAACTTAATACAAAAATATACTTTTGATAATTTTGTTGAGGGTAAATCAAATAATTTTGCGATTGCAACCACTCAACAGATAGCAGAAAATCCGGGTGATGTTTATAACCCACTTTTCTTATACGCTCACCCGGGGTTAGGAAAGACTCACTTACTGCATGCAGTTGGTAACGCTATTATTGCCGCCAATCCAAGCAGTAAAGTGGTGTATATTCGTTCTGAACGTTTTGTTCAGGATATGATCAATTCAATTCGTAATAATACCATCGAGCAATTTAAAGAATATTATGCGTCACTTGATGCACTGCTTATTGATGATATCCACTTCTTTGCGGGTAAAGATCGCTCCCAGGAAGTGCTTTTTCAAACATTTAACTCCATGTTGGATGCGCATCAGCAAGTCATTTTAACCAGTGATCGCTTTCCAAAAGAGATTGAAGGTATTGATGAACGTTTACGCACACGCTTTGGTTGGGGATTATCAATACCAATTGATCCGCCTGAGCTGGAAACTCGTGTTGCTATTTTAATTACCAAAGCGGAAGAACGGGGCTTAGAGCTGCCTGATGATGTTGCCTTTTTTATCGCAAAACGGCTGACGATTACCGATGTACGCGTTTTAGAAGGGGCAATTGCTAATATCTCAGCGAAAGCACAGTTTACAGGACAGGATATTACCATCTCGTTAGTGCAAGATGCGCTGCGCGATATGCTCGCGGTTCATACCAAACAAACCACCATAGACAATATTCAAAAAGTGGTCGCGGAACATTACCGCATCAAAACCTCTGATATGTCCTCAAAACGTCGCACACGAACGATTGCTCGTCCTCGGCAAATAGCGATGGCATTAGCTAAAGAGCTCACTCAGCACAGCTTGCCGGAGATTGGAGAGGCATTTGGAGGGCGAGATCACACCACAGTTTTACATGCTTGCCGTAAAGTGGCTGAATTACGTCGTGAAAATAACGATATTCAAGAAGATTATAAAATCCTAATTCGTACACTTTCAATGTAATTGTTACAAGGTTATTTATATTATGCAGTTTTCAATTTCTCGGGAAGCATTTCTTCGCCCATTACAGCTCGTTGTCAGTGCCGTTGCAGGTGGTCGCCCGGCATTACCCATTATGGGCAATATTTTAATTGAAGTTAAAGATAATTTATTAAGCCTTACCGGCACGGATCTTGAAGTTGAATTAATTACCCAAATAAACTTAACGCAACCATCCCAAGATGGCCAAATTACAGTCCCGGCACGCAAACTTTTGGATATTTGCCGCGGTTTATCTGAACCCTGCGAAATCACTTTTGAAGTGAAGAATGATCGCGTAACAGTACGCTCTGGCAGAAGTCGTTACATACTCTCATCATTACCTGCCGTTGATTTCCCGAATATAGAATCCTGGCAAAGTCTGGTTGAATTTAATGTCGCGCAGAAAGAGTTCAAAAAACTGATCGAATTTACGCAATTTGCCATGGCCAGCCAAGATGTGCGTTATTACTTAAATGGGATGTACTTTGAAGCTTCCGGACAAACACTGCGCAGCGTCGCAACAGATGGTCATCGTCTTGCCTCATGTGCGATTGCTTTAACACAAACAATCGAAGAACAATCGGTTATCGTGCCCAGAAAGGGAGTTATCGAATTAGTAAAACTGCTTGATAACGATCAGGCTAATGTCACGATTCAAATAGGGCAGAACAACTTGCGCGCTATTATTGATGGCTTTATTTTCACCACCAAACTGGTTGACGGCCGCTTTCCTGATTACCGCAGAGTTATCCCGCGCAACGGTGATAAAGAGTTAGTTTCAGACAGAGAGGGGCTTAAGCAGGCATTTTCTCGTGCCGCAATTCTATCTAATGAGAAATTTCGCGGTGTGCGTTTAACACTTTCAGAAAACTTATTACAAATCACAGCAAACAATCCAGAACGCGAAGAAGCAGAAGAGTATATTGATGTGAATTACCAATCTGCTAATCTGGAAATTGGTTTTAACGTAAGTTACGTTTTGGATGTATTAAATACACTCAAGAGCGATCAAGTTAAAATAACATTTAGCAGTTCAGATCACAGTGCTTTAATTGAGTCTATTGATAGCGATGACTCACTTTATGTTTTAATGCCGATGCGTTTGTAGCCTAGTTGAAGCCCTTAAAATATACAGATCCAAATTTAAGGTTTTTCAGACAATGTCTTTGACAAGATTGGTCATTCATCAATTGCGTAATATTAGCTCTGCTGATCTGACCTTTAACCCCAAAATAAATATGATTGTCGGTGCTAACGGGAGCGGTAAAACATCAATCCTTGAGGCGATCTATTTTTTAGGATTGGGACGCTCATTTCGCTCTCACTTAACCAACCGGGTGATTAGCTATGACCACAAAGCATTCACGCTTTACGCTGAAATTAACAAGCGCAATATTAATATCCCGATCGGATTACAAAAATCCCAAAATGGCGAGACCTTACTTAAAATAAATGGCTCACACGCCAATAAGTTAGCCGTGTTGACACAACATTTACCCTTACAGTTACTCACTCCGGAAAGTTACACATTAGTGTCAGGAGCACCTAAAAATAGGCGCGCTTTTCTTGATTGGGGGGTTTTTTATCATGACCCGCTCTTTTATCACAACTGGACCCGTATAAAACGACTATTAAAGCAACGTAATGCCGCTTTAAAGCAATGTAAAACTTACAATGAGCTTCAAGTATGGGATAATGAACTGTGTCTTTTAAGTGATGAAATCAGCGCACAACGGCAAGCTTATTTTGATCTGTTAATACCCTTGATAAATATAACGATTGCCGATTTTTTGCCTGAGTTTTCAATCACTAGCAAATTCTTTTGTGGCTGGGATAAAAAAAACAAATCACTGCAAGATTACTTGACAGATAATTTCTATCGGGATAAACAACTTGGTTATACAAGCGCCGGCCCTCAGAAAGCTGATGTTCGCTTCAAAATCAATGGGTTGCCTGTTGCAGATGTATTATCTAGAGGGCAGTTAAAGCTCTTTGTTTATGCCTTACGGCTAGCACAGGGGTTATTTTTAAACTCTTTTAATAATAAACAGTGTGTTTTCTTAATTGATGATTTTAGCTCTGAGTTAGATCAGGTCAAACAACAGTTATTAGCAAAACACATTTTAAAATCCGATGCTCAAGTGTTTATCACTGTTATTGAAAAAGACAGTATCGAAACATTATTTGGGCAGGAACGCACTGTGTTTCACGTGGAACACGGCAAGATCACAGTAGAATAGGTGAAAGTTTTATGGCTGAAAATAGTTATGATTCGTCAAATATCAAAGTACTAAAAGGGCTAGATGCTGTACGTAAGCGCCCGGGTATGTATATCGGCGATACCGATGACGGCACAGGTCTGCACCACATGGTGTTTGAGATCCTCGACAACTCAATCGATGAAGCATTAGCAGGTCACTGTAGTGATATTGTAACCACTATCCATACCGACGGCAGCGTTTCCGTACGCGATAATGGCCGCGGCATCCCTGTTGATATCCATGAAGAAGAGGGGGTTTCAGCAGCTGAAGTTATCATGACCGTTTTACATGCAGGCGGTAAGTTCGATGATAACTCTTATAAAGTATCCGGCGGACTTCACGGAGTAGGTGTTTCTGTTGTAAACGCACTTTCTCATAAGTTACGCTTAACGGTTAAACGTAACGGTAAAATATATCAGCAGATTTACATTCACGGTGTACCTGAAGCGCCGATCGCTGTCGTTGGCGAATCCGAAAACACAGGAACAGAAATTCGTTTCTGGCCAAGTAAAGAAACCTTTACTGATACATTATTCCATTATGATATTTTAGCCAAACGGTTACGTGAACTGTCATTCTTAAACTCGGGTGTTTCAATCAAACTGATTGATAAACGAGAAGAAGATAAATCTGATCACTTTTGTTATGAGGGTGGCATTCAATCATTTGTTGAATATTTAAACCAGAATAAAACACCGGTTCATCAGAAAGTATTTCATTTTGTAGTTGATAATGCGGATGGCACAAGTGTTGAAGTGGCAATGCAGTGGAATGATGGTTTCCAAGAAAACATCTACTGCTTCACTAACAATATTCCACAACGTGATGGTGGCTCACACTTAACAGGTTTTCGTGGTGCATTGACTCGTACGTTAAACACCTACATCGAAAAAGAGTTTGCCAAAGTTAAAAACAACAAGAACAAAGCATCGACTGAAGGTGGTGATGCCCGTGAAGGTTTAACCGCCGTTATTTCGGTTAAAATCCCCGATCCAAAATTTTCATCGCAAACTAAAGACCGATTGGTTTCATCTGAAGTTCGTCCTATTGTAGAAAGTGCAATGGGGGAAAATCTTCAGTATTTCTTATTAGAAAACCCATCAGAAGCAAAAATCATCACATCAAAAATTATTGATGCTGCACGCGCACGTGACGCTGCACGTAAAGCACGTGATATGACACGCCGTAAAGGTGTTTTAGATTTAGCAGGTTTGCCAGGTAAATTAGCTGATTGCCAAGAAAAAGATCCCGCACTTTCTGAACTCTATATTGTGGAAGGGGACTCTGCTGGCGGTAGTGCTAAGCAGGGCCGTAATCGTAAAAATCAGGCAATATTACCGCTTAAAGGTAAAATTCTAAATGTTGAAAAAGCACGTTTTGATAAAATGCTTTCTTCACAAGAAGTTGCCACACTAATAACCGCATTAGGTTGTGGTATTGGCCGAGACGAATACAATCCGGAAAAAACCCGTTATCACCGCATCATCATAATGACCGATGCCGATGTCGATGGTTCACATATCCGAACTTTATTACTAACTTTCTTCTATCGCCAAATGCCCGAGTTGATTGAGAATGGTTATATCTATATCGCACAGCCGCCTCTATACAAAATAAAAAAAGGCAAACAAGAAACCTATGTTAAAGATGAGCCTGGATTGCAGGCCTATCTAACAAGCTTAGCAATGGAAAATTCATCGTTACATGTAAACCCAGAAGCACCCGGTATTTCCGGTATCGCACTGGAAGGGTTAATTCAACGTTACCGCGCAGTACAAGAGACAATTAATCGTTTAAAACGTCGCTTTCCACCTGCAATTTTAGATAAACTTATCTACAAACCGGAATTAACAGTTGAAGCACTTACCGATAAATCGGTAGCAGCAGATTGGGCAGTTGATGTGGCCGACACATTAAACAGAGAAGATCTGCACGCTACAATTTACACCACTGAAGTGGTTAAATCTGAGGATGAATTAAGCCATAAAGTTATCTTTACCGTGCGTAAACATGGTGTAAACAGTGACTTTGTACTCGATGAAGAGTTCTTCGGATCAGAGGGATACAAGTCACTTGTTTCTATCGGTTCTGAGATTAATGATATTTTGGAAGAGGGTGCATATGTTAAACGCGGAGAGCGCTTTAAAGAGGTAACCAACTTTATTGATGCTATCGAATGGTTAATGCATGAATCAAAACGAGGCCTTTACATACAGCGTTATAAAGGACTTGGAGAGATGAACCCGGATCAACTATGTGATACTACAATGGATCCAGAGAGTCGCCATATGCTTCAAGTAACAGTTGAAGATGCTGTTGGTGCCGATCTCTTGTTCACCACATTAATGGGTGACCATGTTGAACCACGCCGTAAGTTTATTGAAGAAAATGCATTACGTGTTGAAAACTTAGATATCTAATTATTCTAACGTTACTTCATCTGAATAAAAAGCCAGCTTTCAAAGCTGGCTTTTTTGTATCTATAGATCTTAGATATGATTTCCTCGCAGCTGTAGCTGTGTGGCTTAACTTTTATCGTTAGTATTCCAGTTTTGATGACTCGTGAAGGATATTAAACGCAATTTCGCATGGTAATGTTGATGCCGTTTGTGAGTGCTTTGTATATCTTTCATTGCTGGTCTTACGCCTTTGACGGCGTGTCACTTTTTTTGAATGGTTAATATTCAATTCATTAACCTACATCGCCCCTAGCCCTTTTTTAATATTGCACTGCCCAACCACTTTTTTACGAAGCACCTCAGACATTACGTCCCTGTACTGACTGAGATTAGAAAAATATAGGCCTAGCGTTTGTAATGTACCTTGCAGAGTCGCACTACGCATTGCCCCTTCATTATCATTGTGCAACACACGCTCCACTTGTGACGACAGCCTTTTCTATTGCTACCGCTTGCTTGTGAGTATTGAGGCGTTATCTGCGCTCTCCGACAACAAGACTTCTGCTAATACTATTTTTATGCTGTATAAATCAAGAGTAATAAAAGCGGAAAAGCGGGGACATGCAAACTTATTTGGATAAATCAAACCAATGCGGATACAGAAATTTAGGTTTACGTTTTCTTTTTTGCTCGATGACTTTAGCAAAATAAATCATGGGGCGAATTAAACGACCGTTTAGGTTCACGAGAAGAGTCTACACGCCGTCAAGGGCGGAACTCCAACAATGAAAGTTACAGCAATAACTCACAAGCAAGGCTTACACAGAACCAACACGCCTGCGAGAATATCCTTCTATTTATCTTCTGCTGAGCGAACGCTTTAACAAGTTAAATTTGTTCCACGTGAAACAAAATAGAGAAAACAGTTACTATCCGGAACTAAACAGATCCCATTACTAGCCAGCCAGTACTGAAGACTGATAGAGGAACATATACAGCCCCGTGCCAGCCATAATACTGAGCAGAGCATTACCACGCCAGAGATGCAAAGCGACTACCAAGAGAAGCGCCATAAGCTCTGCAGGGCCATCGTTAAAACTGCCAAAACGCAGATCTCGAAAACAGTAAATCAGCAATAATACCATCATGACCGGCGGCAGGTAGCGCCCCAAGTAGATAAGCATCGGATGGTCGCTTACCTTGTAGAGGAGAATAAACGGCAGTACTCGGGTTATAAAAGTGGCAACTGCCATCACAGCGATAAACAGCAACAGATAGTGTGTCTCTTGCATCTATACCGACTCCTGTTGGCTAGCTTCGGTCGGCTTTTGTTTTAGGCGCAAAAACAGCAAGGCGATAATGGATAATAGAATAGACATCAGCAGCATATTGTCGCGGCTGAATACCCAAATAGAGAGGAAAGCCACAACGCTAGCCATCACAAACGGCCAGGACTCACGCACCGATTTATACTGTTCAATAGCCAGTACCGTAAATAGTGCAGGAAGGGTAAAACCGAGCCCTGTGGTATTAAAGCTCATATTTGCACCGAGAATGGCACCTAAGGTAGAGCCAATCACCCAATAGCTATGATTCAATGCGGTGATCAGCAGATAGAAATCGGTCTGCTCTTTATCTTCGGGCGCAATGGTCCCGGTCAGCAATGAATAAGTCTCATCGGTCAATCCAAAGATCAGGTAAAATTTGCGCAACCAGTGGCTCTTGAACTTATTGATCAGGGAGATACCATAAAACAGATGGCGTGAATTCAATAGCAAGGTGGTGATTGCCACTTCCATAAAACCGGCGTGATTCGCTAGCAGGCCGACAGCCATAAACTGCCCAGCCCCCGCGTAGATAACCGTCGACATCAGTGTGGCGTAGAGCCAATGAAAGCCAAGCTCGTTGAATAGAATGCCAAAGGCCATTCCCATGGGAATATAGCCAAACAGCACGGGGGCGGTCGTTTTGAAAGCGCTAAGAAAAAGTGACTTATTCATTAAAATTAATATCTTCTATACTTTATCGGCCATAAGACCATACGCAAAAACGGTCGTTACAATGGTTGACGTTAAACCATTTCCGCTGCACTGCTGGTAAAAAACAGTAACTTGTTTGTTCCACGTGAAACATAATTAACTATTAAGCGTACAATTCGTTAATAGTATCAGCCAAAATAGTAATACCGCGCTCCACGACAAGATCATCTTGTGCGTAATTAAGGCGAATACATTCCTGAGTATGCTGCCACTCCTGATCTAAACCCGGGAAAAAATAGTGGCCAGAGACAATTAGCAATCCTTTTTTCTTCAGTAATTTATATAACTCATTTGATGATATCGGTAACTCTTTAAACCATAACCAGAGAAACAGCGCACCTTCCGATTTATGTATTTTAAAGTTTGGTGTACTGATCTTAGCTTGTAATAAGGCAATCGCTTTTTCTGATTTTCCTTGGTAAAAGGGCTTGATCACCTCGTCACTGAGTTTAATAATTTCTTTTGTTTTAACTAAAGGCAGGGCGATCTCAGGACCAATCCCCCCGGGAGAGAGCGCCATAATACCGGACAGATTGGACATCGCTTTGATAATATCTGGATTAGCGATAACAATACCGCAGCGCGCGCCGGGTAATCCAAGTTTGGATAAACTTAAACACAATATAGTGTTTTCGTTCCAAAATGGCGTAGCCTCTGCAAAGATCATATTTGGAAAAGGTGTGCCATAAGCATTATCGATAATCAGCGGTATATTATTTTCTCTCGCTAATCTGTCAAGATGGGCTATCTCCTGATCCGTTAAAACGTTACCGGTTGGATTGGTTGGCCGAGAGACACAGATAGCGCCAATATTTTGATCAACTTTTAAGGCATCAAAATCGATATTATATTTAAAAAAGCCATTTTCTAGCTCTGTTATTTTCGGGCGAACAGCAACAAATGCGTCTTCAGAAACACTCGCATCTGCATAACCTATATACTCAGGTGCAAGAGGGAAGAGAATTTTTTTCTTTTTATCATCACTGAAATTACCACCCAGCAGGTTAAACAGGTAGAAGAATGCATTCTGACTGCCATTGGTTAACATGATATTTTCAGACGTTAACTGCCAATCATAGATATCATTAAAGAGATCAACTAAGGCTTCGATAAAACTGTTTTTACCCTGCGGGCCATCGTAATTTGCTAATGTATCTATTAACTTTCCTTCATTTAATAGCGCTTGCATCAGCTGTGTCAGTCGCGTCTGAATTTGTGGAATTGCAGCCGGATTTCCTCCACCCAACATTAAAATATCATCCCCGCCCTTAACGCCTTCATTAAGATCATCCATTAATTCATTAATACCTGAATGTTGGGTAAATTTATTTCCGAATATTGAGTAAGGCATCTGATTTCCTATCCTAGGTTTTTTAGAGGAGTGTTTCACATGAAACATCTGAAACTATAATTTGTTTAAGAAGTGCTTTGCAAGTTAATAACAATAAAGAGAAGCTTTCATCTGCAACAAAAAAGCTCAGTTTATACTGAGCTTTTTTAATAGATAATTAACTTAGCTACACAACGAAGGGGATCTTTTATAAAACAGAAACATCCGCAATTTGCAAAAACAGATTACGTAAACGGTTTAATATGGCTAAACGGTTCTGTTTTACGGCTTCATTTTCGGCCATAACCATTACATTATCAAAGAAAGCGTCTACAGGCGTCTGTAAGCTCGCAAGCTCGAACAGTGCAGCTTCATACTCACCAGCAGCAAATAAAGGGCTTAGCTTGCTTTCTAGGCTGGCTAGAATTTCAGCCAATGCCTTTTCTGCCTCTTCTTCAAGCAATAATTGGTCAACATCTGCATTAATGTCGCCTTTTACTTTCGCTAAAATATTGCTGATACGTTTATTTGCAGCAGCAATAGGTGCAGCTTCCGGTAATGCCTGAAACTTAGCAACTGCTTGAATACGTTTTTCAAAATCAACGGGCTTAGTTGGACGACGATCAAGTACAGATTGAATAAGCTCAACCGAGAAACCGTTCGCCTGGTAAGTTGCGCGGAAACGTGCAAATAGGAAATCTACCACATCACTAACCACATTTTTATTGGTTAATTTCTCACCGTATTGTACTTTAGCAATTTCAACTAATTCAACAATATCCAGATCTAAGTTTTTATCCGTAATAATACGTAACAGACCAATCGCGGCACGACGCAGAGCAAAGGGGTCTTTATCACCCTTCGGCGCTTGACCGATACCAAAGATGCCCACTAATGTATCTAATTTATCCGCCAAAGAGACAGCACAAGCAACGAGAGAGGTAGGTAATTTATCCCCTGCAAAACGCGGTAAATACTGCTCATTTAGGGCAATGGCTACTTCATTATCTTCGCCATCATGTTGCGCATAATACATTCCCATCACGCCTTGAACATCAGGAAACTCCATCACCATATCCGTCATTAAATCGGTTTTTGATAATAGACCCGCTCGTTGCGCATGTTTTGTGTCGGCTTTAATTTGCAGTGCAATATCTTCAGCAATGTTTGCAATACGCTCAGATTTTTCTTTAAGTGTGCCAAGCTTTTGTTGGAATAAAACACTCGATAAAGACTCTAAACGGCTTGCCAAGGTTTTCTTTTTATCCGTTTCAAAGAAAAATTCCGCATCCGCTAAACGGGGACGTACCACTTTTTCATTACCGCTAATCACCTGAGCAGGATCACGACTGACAATATTGGAAACAAAGATAAAGCGTGGTAATAGGTTGCCGTCCTGATCTAAGACCGGAAAGTATTTCTGATTATCTTTCATCGTAGAGATAAGTGCTTCAGAAGGAACCGCCAGGAATTTTTCATCAAATGAACCCACCAGCGTAACCGGCCATTCAACCAATGAGGTCACTTCCTCAAGTAAGGCATCATCGATTGCAGCAACACCATTTTCACGCGCAGCAATGGCTTCAACTTGATCACGTATAATCGCTTTACGGCGTTCATAATCAACGATAACTTTACCGCTATCATCTAATAATTGTTCATATTGATCGGCATGATTTAGCGTTAATTGTGCTTCACCTAAGAAACGATGGCCGCGAATAATGCGATCCGATTGCACGCCTAATAGTTCACCTTGGATTAATTGCTCACCAAATAAGATACAAACAGTATGAACAGGGCGAATAAACTGCGTGCTTTCAGAGCCCCAGCGCATTGGTTTAGCAATAGGTAATTTAGCAAGCGCAGTGGCGGCAATAGAGGGAATTAACTGCTCAACTGCTTGCCCTTTAACTTCAGACTTAAACAGTAACCACTCGCCTTTATCTGTAACAAGACGTTCAGCTTCTTCTACTGTGATACCGTTTGAACGCGCCCAACCTTGCGCCGCTTTAGTTGCTTGACCTTGCGCATCAAAGGCAACATTCACAGCAGGACCACGTTTTTCAACAATTTTATCCGCTTGCGCATGGGTTAGATTAGAAACAACCACCGCCAAACGGCGTGGGGATGCTAACCAACGAACGCAGTCAAATGCTAATTCCGCTCTGTTTAATTCCGCTTCAACGTTACTTGCAAAAGATTCAGCAAGTTTACGTAATGATTTTGGTGGTAACTCTTCGGTTCCCAGTTCAATCAGTAAATTTTCTTGTGACATGAAACTTGCCTCTATTTATCTTGTAGTTTGCAAAGTGGAAAACCAAGTGTTTCACGCGCTGCATAATATGCTTCTGCAACCGCTTTTGATAATGCGCGCACACGTAAAATGTAACGTTGGCGCTCTGTTACTGAAATCGCATGGCGGGCATCCAGCAAGTTAAAGGCGTGCGATGCTTTCATCACCTGCTCGTAAGCGGGCAGCGGTAAACCCGCTTCAATCAATTTTTGACTGTCTTTTTCACACTGATCAAACTGCGCAAACAGGGCAGTAACATCTGCGTGTTCAAAATTATAGCTTGATTGTTCAACTTCGTTTTGATGGAAAATATCACCGTAAGTAATGCGTCCCATCGGACCATCAGTCCAAACAAGATCATAAATACTTTCAACGCCTTGTACATACATTGCAATACGTTCAAGACCGTAAGTTATCTCACCTGTTACCGGTGAGCATTCTAGGCCACCCACTTGCTGGAAATAGGTAAACTGCGTTACTTCCATACCGTTTAACCAGATTTCCCAGCCTAATCCCCAGGCGCCTAGCGTCGGTGATTCCCAGTTATCCTCTACAAAACGGATATCATGAATAGAAGTATCAATACCAATCTCTTCAAGCGACTTTAAGTAAAGCTCCTGAATATTTTTTGGTGACGGCTTTAAAACCACTTGGAATTGATAATACTGCTGCAGACGGTTTGGATTTTCGCCATAGCGGCCATCGGTCGGACGGCGGCATGGTTGAACATAAGCACTGCTCATCGGCTCAGGACCGATGGAGCGTAAGAATGTTTGCGGATGAAAAGTACCAGCACCCACTTCCATATCGAGCGGTTGAACAATGGCACAACCTTGACGAGCCCAGAAATCTTGCAGTGCAAGAATCAGCCCTTGGAATGTTTTCGTATCGAATTTTTGCATGATTTCGGCTTCGAGTTGGTTATAAAAAATGGGGGCCATTATACCTACTCGATAGCGATTATACCAATGGGAATCAAGGACAAGAGTTGATTTTACAGTGTTCAGAAGGGGGGAAGTACCAAGATTATTGATTAATATTAAAACAATAAAAGTTTTACCCCTTAAAGAGCCGATATTCGCGAAACGGAATACTTACAATAGAGTTATTTTATTGGATACATTGCTGCGTCACATAACCCATGTAACTGCGTCACAGCTGCTTTATCACTTTTTATTGAGCAACAACTTTAGTTATCCGCGCTAACTCAGTATTATCTGTATTTATACCCCTTTATTAATGAATAAATGATGGCTGAAAAACTACAAGAGAGTGATCTCTATCTACCGATAAAATCCTTTCTCAATAACTTAGGTTATGAGGTAAAAGGGGAGATTAAAGAGTGCGATATTGTTGCTGTAAAAGATGATTCAGTCGTGATTATCGAGCTTAAGTTAAATCTCAATATCACACTTCTGCTGCAGGCGGTTGAGCGTTTCAGCTTGACTGATAACGTCTATATCGCGATTCCCAAGCAATGTTCCATGTTCAAAAAACAGGCTAAACAGATAAAAAAACTGATCGCCCGTTTAGGCATTGGTTTGATTGTTGTTGATATGCAAGAAGAGCAACAATATGTCGAACTGATAAATGACCCAAAAGACTACAAACCGCGGAAAAATAGAGCCAAACAAAGGGGGCTGTTAAAAGAGTTTACCGAGCGATTAGGTGACACACAAAAAGGCGGCTCTACACGTAAAAAAGCGGGCTTAACTGCCTATCGGCAACGCTGTATCCGTGTTGCACAATATCTTAGCAGGCAACCTCATGCAAAAGGCGCCGAAATAAAAAAATCGCTTAGTGAACCGCAGGCGACACAGTTTTTACGTGATGATTATTACGCTTGGTTTAATAAAATAGAGCGAGGCGTTTATGAATTATCAGAGAATGGGCGCAACGAACTGCCACAATGGTTAAAAAAAATGGAGCAGATCACTTTGCAAAAGTGACCTACTCATACATTAATCAGCCATACGTTTAAATATTAATGAGGTATTAATGCCGCCAAAGGCAAAGTTATTACTCATAATATAATCACAACTGATTTCACGACCGCTACCGGTAATATAATCAAGATCGCCACATAGGGGATCAATATTATTTAAGTTAATGGTTGGATTAAACCAACCTCGGTTCATCATCTCAATCGAAGCCCAAGCTTCAACAGCACCACAGGCACCTAAAGTATGTCCGAAATAACTCTTTAAGGAGCTGAACGGTATTTTATTGCCAAACAGATTGGCTGTGGCGTTAGTTTCAGCAATATCACCCCGCTCAGTGGCGGTGCCATGCGCTGAGATAAAACCTATTTGATCCGCTCTTAAGTTGGCATTTTCAAGCGCCATCTCCATACAGATCTGCATCGTTTCTTGCTGTGGTTGGGTGACATGCGTTGCATCGCAGTTACTAGCAAATCCCACTAATTCTGCATAAATTTTTGCGCCGCGTGCTTTAGCGTGGTCATACTCTTCTAATACTAAGGTGCCAGCGCCTTCTCCAATCACTAAGCCATCCCTCTCTTTATCATAAGGGCTGGGTGTTGATTTAGGATTTTCATTTTTAAGGCTAGTCGCAAACAGGGTATCAAATACCGCCGATTCGGTCGGACATAACTCTTCTGCGCCGCCTGCTACCATCACTGTTTGATAGCCGTGCTTAATCGCTTCATAGGAATAACCGATCGCTTGACTACCCGATGTACAGGCACTACTGGTTGGAATAATACGGCCTTTAAGACCAAAAAAGAGTCCAACATTAACCGCACAGGTATGTGGCATCATCTGTACATAAGTGGTCGCGGTGATTGCTTTAGTGCTTTTTTCATTAAGCATTACTCCGAAAGCACCTACCGCATCAGTGCTTCCTGTTGAGGAACCATAAGCCACACCAGTTTGTCCGTTGGTCAGAATTTCATTACCCAATAAACCGCTTTGCAGCAGTGCATTTTCA
Organism: Psychromonas sp.; assembly: GCF_047632995.1. Lineage (GTDB taxonomy): Bacteria > Pseudomonadota > Gammaproteobacteria > Enterobacterales > Psychromonadaceae > Psychromonas. The sequence goes on along the minus strand of NZ_JBLIEK010000007.1, from coordinate 29,350 downwards.
GATGCCAGTGTTGCCAGTTTAGCAACACGGCCCATGCCGCGCGTTTTTTTACGGGTATAGTGTTTGGGCAGTTCAAAACCAATAATAGGCGCCGCCAATTTGGTGTTTAACCCCTCGTATTGCTCATAACTGGGCATATATTGCACCGCGTTTTCACAACTGCGCAGCTTAGGCTCAACACTTTCCCAGTCATTACCAAATGCAGTAACACCTGACATGCCTGTTACTACAACTCGACAAATACTCATTACACCATTCCTCCATTAATACTAATAACCTGACGGGTAACATAAGCGGCCAGATCAGACATTAAATAACTGACCAAACCTGCCACCTCTTGTGGCTGCCCCATACGGCGTAGCGGCACAAGCGGCAGGGCATGCTCTTTAACTAACTCAGTGACCATCCCGGTATCAACCAACCCAGGTGCCACACAATTTACGGTAATTTTACGTTTAGCAACTTCTAAAGCAAGTGCTTTGGTTGCCCCTATAATGCCCGCTTTAGCAGCGCTATAGTTAGTTTGGCCACGATTACCCACCAAACCGGAAACCGATGCCAACGTAACAATACGTCCACCTTGACGAAGTTGTACCATGGGCATCACACAGGGGTGCAGTACATTATAAAAGCTGTCTAAATTGGTATGTACGACACTGTCCCACTCTTCACCCGTCATAGCAGGAAAAACTGTATCATTGCTAACACCTGCGTTACTGACGACACCGTAATAAGCGCCATATTCGCAGATATCCTTATCTAAAATAACGCGGCACTGCTCTCTGTCGCTAATATCAAACTGCAGAATGCGGCCGCTGCCGCCTGATTTATTAATATCAGAAAGCGTTTCTAATGCACCGCTTTTATCACTCATATAATGAACGGCGATAGTGAAACCGTCCTGGGCCAATTGCAGTGCGATAGCCCGACCTATCCCTTTACTTGCACCTGTCACTAAAACTTGTCTAGTCATTACTTTTCCCTTTTAACATCTTATCTAATTTATCTTGTGAGGGTACAAATGCATTTAACTGCGCTGTAGCCAGCTCTTTTCCTGCACATTCTATACGGCAGAGAAAGGCGGTCATTCCCTCACTTTCCATTAACTGCTGCGCGTAAATATCAAGCAGCGCACCTTGAGTGTAAACTTCGCATTCTGTTGTATAACGGCGACTGCCTAATAAAAAACCGATCGGTGCAGGCATATCCTGCAGCCAGGCATGATAACCAGACCAAGCTGCGACAGTTTGCGCCATAAATTCGATTCCCACCCAGGCAGGCACGCCATTTATCTGTTTATCAAAAAACAGTCCCTCTGCGCCGATATTAACCTGGCAATGAATAGTTAACTCATCCACAGCAATTAGTTTGTCAATTAACAGCATCGGCGCCTGATGCGGCACAAGTGATGCGATATCAGGAAAATTATTCATCTGCACCGCCAAATATAAGTGATATATTGTTGCCACCAAAAGCAAATGAGTTGCTTAAAATAGCGTTTTTTTGTAGTTTTTGTTTGCCTTGCACAAAACTCAGTGGTGGCAGTGCAGGATCATAGCAGCCATCGTTAATCTGCACCGGTAAATCCAACTTTTGCTCAAGCAGTAAAAAACAGATGCACGCCTCTAACATACTGGCCGTCCCTAATGCATGCCCGGTTAACGGCTTGGTTGAACTAACAGGAACTGTATCGCCAAAGAGTGCATAAATAGCTTTTGCTTCCATCAGATCATTGAGCTTTGTAGCAGTGCCGTGCGCATTAATATAACCTATTTGCGCAGCTTGCAGGTGCGCATCATTTAATGCTTTTTGCATCGCTGCAATCGCCCCTTTCCCTTCTGGTTGGGGCGCCGATATATGGTGTGCATCTGAGCTGTCACCGGCACCAAGTAACGCCAGACCTGTATCGTTTTTTTGCAGAGATAAGAGCATAAAAGCAGCAGCTTCGCCGATATTGATCCCTTTTCGGTTTTCACTAAAAGGAGCACACAGTTGATCAGATAAGGCTTCCAAACCATTAAACCCATTGATAGTCAGTTTGCATAAAGAATCCGCGCCACCAACCAATACAGCATCGACGATTCCCGCTTTTAATAGCCTTTTGGCCGATAAGAATACCCGGCCGCTTGACGAGCAGGCGGTGGAAATAGTGTAGACAGGGCCGCTGAGCTGAAAATAGTCGCTAACAAACTCGCCTAAATCACCCAACTCCTGCTGCTGATAATGATAATCATCAGGAAACTGACCGGTTTGCTGTTTTACAGACAGTGCTGTTTCACCATCGGCAATACCCGATGTGCTGGTGCCGACAATAACGGCAATACGATCTGCGCCATATTGCTTTATCGCCTGCGCTATCTGAGGTTCTATCTGCAAAAGCGCGGATAACGCCAAACGATTATTGCGCGTATTTTTATATTCAAGCGCAGGGTCAATCTCAGGTAACTGACTTTTCACCTTACCCACAAGGCTAACGCCATCACTTAACCAGCCCGACTGCAGACACATATCGGGTGAAAAACCTAAGGCCAAACGCTCGGCGCTCTCCTGCAGGCCGTTGCCTAATGCCGAGTTCATTGCGCAGGCATGAATATAAACGGGGACGGTATGATGATTATTTTCTTTAGTATCCATTTTATTCTCTATCAATCTGCATCTGATTTTTGGGTTTCAATAGTGATGCTGTAATCAAGCATATGATGTTTAAACACTATGGTTCCGTCAATATAAGGTTTTCTTTGATAAGTCACAGTGGCAATGATCTGCCCCTTTTGATCTATTAATAAGCGCTGTAAGCCGGTCTCTTTAAGTTGCCAACCTATCTCTGCCAGCGGTTTTTGCCATGCATTAACAGGCCAGATTGAAATCATAACATTAAATAGCACCTGCTCGGGTTTGGGCAGCGAGTCAGCCAGGCCGCTTAGCAGATAGGTTTGGATTTCATCGCCAGAGTAAGTCAGGCTTAAAATTCTCACGCCCCAGGCAGAAAAACCAGCGAGCACGACACTTTGCTTATCCACCTGCAACTGCACCAGTAATTTTTGTTCTTTAGCATCCCCCCATTGCGCCGTAATAAGCTGGCTGACATTGAGTGTTTGCCCCAACTGAGCAGGCTTTGGCAAGGTAACAAAAACGCCTTGATCGACTTCCACCTGCACGGGATGAGTTTGCGGCAGCATAGTTTGTGGCAACATAGTACAGGCGCTGACCATCATCAATATCGGAAAACAAAACCACTTTAGTTGCATATTATTACCTTTTTACCTGCTGGTTTATCATTGCTAAAGGGGCAAGCAGCCATGCAACTATAATACCCGTTAGCACTGTAATACCAAACCCGTGAATTGCCTGGGTTTCACTGAGCGCCAATAAACCAAAGGATAATACCGTGGTTAACGCAGAAAGCGTTATAGCAAGCAGGGTGTTTTTCGCTTTAAGCATCTCCTGTTGCTCGGCAAAAAACAGCGTGTAATCTATGCCAATTCCCAAAATAAGAATTAGCGCCAGCAAGTTGAAAATAGTAATAGGGATCCCCACCACACTGGTCACTGCCAGACCCACACAGGCGGCAATTACAGGAGGGGTTATCACCAAAAAGCCGAGTTTTAAGCCATAGCGCCAGATTAATAGAAAAGTAATAAGCAGGTATGCGGCAATTAATATCTTGGCGATATAAACACGGTAAGTGGCAAAAAGATGGGAAATCTCATCAGCCTTATTGAGATAGGTTAAATCCTCATGCTCTGCGATAAATAACTGCACGGCCTGGCTATTATTGATTTCATTAAGCAGGATAACCGCTGAGCTTTGTCCCTCTATTTTATCTAACCATAAAAAACCTAATGGCTCAGAAACAGTTGAGGCTAAATAATCATCCACCAATAAAGGGGTAAATTGCTGTTTGAAAATTAATGGCTCTGAAAAGTTTAATTTGGCCGCTAAGCTACCCGCTTGAGACTGATATAAGGCATTAACTAATGCAAAGTTCTCTTTTTGCTCTTTAATAGAGGGGACGTACTGAGCAATGCTTTGATAATTAAGCAGCACCCCCTGTTTTTTCCAAGCCTTGAGCTGTTTTCCGACCTCGCTTAAGCGGATTAATAGCGCTTCATCGCTTAAAGCTTTTACCAATAAAAGCTGCTGACTTTGACCCACACCCGTAACGGTTTTTATCTGCCTGTCTTGCGCTTTTAATCCGCTGGGCAGCGCTTGGAGCTGGCGAATATCATCATCAAAATGGACGTAATTAAATCCGATAGATGAAAACAGCAATAATGCACAGGGAAACGCTAAGCGTAACCTTGGCTTTTGCCATAATGTTAACCATAAACTAATAAAACGTAACTTAGGAATGGCCGTTTTGCTTGCAGATTTTGCCAGCAGAGGATACCAGCAGACAACACTCAGGTAAGCGCCAAAAAGCCCCACTACAGAAAATAGAGAGAGCTGCTGTAAACCGGGGAACGGTGCAATCAACATGCCTAAATAACCGATCAAACTGGTCACTAAACCCAATGTAATGGCATTAAAAATATGGCTTAATGCCTGTTGCGGCTGCCAGTTGTCTTTAACCACTAAACGCTCAGTAAGATAATGAAAAGCGTAATCAATCGACACGCCAATCAAACTTGCACCAAACACCAAACTGAACAGATGAACTTTGCCGAAGACCGCCACTGTGATAACAAAAGCCATCAGCAAACCACAACTTATCGACAGTAGGGCGAGCGTTAAGGGTAACGCGCTGCGATAAACCAGCAGCAGTAAAACAATCACACCAATCAGCGAGCCGACACCTATGGTGCTAATTTCACTTTTGGCGCTCTGCGTTCCGTAGGCGGCAAAAAAAATAGTGCCGGTATGCAGAAGTTTCACGTGAAACATTCTTTCGGTACTCTCTTCAAGTTCCCTTAAAAGCGGTAATCTATTTTGTAAATCACTGTTATAGGGGGAGCCCGCGAGATCGGCGCGAATAATAATATAGTGTTTATCCTGATACTCGGTAGTTAAATAACCTTGATATAAACTAAAGGTTGAGGATGAGCTGTTTTGCGCAGCGATATAATCGCGGAACAGCAGAAATGGATCGTTTTCTAACTCCCCACCCGTTACACCGGAGAAAGGGTTGTAAACCTGCTGCAACACTTTTGTTACCTGCTTTTCTGGCGCTTGTTGCAGGCGTTCTTTTTGCTGCTCATTAAGCAGTTGCGCGCGATAGGGAAAATACAGTTTAGCCCAAGCCTTTTGCGACTCAGTTGTCAGTTGTGCGCTAACACCAGAGAAAAGGTTAGTGGTTAATAACTTACCTGAGAAACCAGAGGCAGCAGCAACCAGCTCTTCTTTATCACTGCTTGAAAGTAAAAAAACCACTTTTTTGCTGAGATTATTACTGACCTGTTCAAAAGCCTGCTGGGCAAAAGGGTCCTGCTGATTTTCAGGCAATAGCGCCAATATATTGGTTTCAATGGGTAACTCTGGCTGCAGAACCGTTTGCTTAACGAACGCTGCCACTGCCAGTAATATAATCAACAGCCATAAAGCAGCCGCTTTAGAACTGGAAAGCATTTTGCTCTTCTTCACTTAGGGTATTAGGGCTAATCTGCTGCTGCGAGAACTTTATTTCAGAAATATCTCCGCTTAATTCATGTAGAACAAGCAGATCGACAAACTCATCCCCTGCAATTGAGATGCTGGCAAATACTTTGTTCAGTGGTGCCGATTTAGGGGTTAGCAACAATAACCAGTGCTCATCCTTAGCACTGAGTTTCATCTCAAATTGCCCGCTTAAACCATCCAGATCACCTTTGAACAGTGATAAAAACAGATGACTAAAGTAAAACACCATAGGGTTATCTTTAGCAATAATCACCTCTGCTGGTTGATCACCAAACTGCTGACTGAGTTTCTCTTTGACCAAAACCATTGATACAGGAAAAGGTTCCGCTTGTCGCCAAAGTAACCCTTGGTTTTGCTCCAGCAAAAAAGTTCCTCGTGATAGCAGCGGCTGATTAAACATCTGCATGGTTTTTGTCTGTGTGAAGTCACCACGCAGCAAAGTGTGTGCGGTTAGCTTTTGCTGTAGATCACTCAATGTCAGCGCCTGCGCGGCAATGCTAAACAAAAAAAACAATGCAACAAAGAGTGTCTTTTTAATCAACAAAATAGGGCTCCAGCTTATCAGTAAATACTTTAGGTGAAGCAAAACACATCTCCTGATTCGCAAGATCAACAGCAACCTGTCTTGTATAGCCTTTAGTCATACGTTGCCCGGTTTGCGCATCATAAATAACATAATCAACACGCAAATAATTTTCCCATTCGCTTAAAGTGGCAGTCACTCTAATTTGATGGTTAAACGGAACCGCTTTGACATATTTAACATAGCTATCAATAACCGGCCAGCTATAACCAGATGCATGCATATCGCGATAGTTATAATCGATTTTTTGCATCAGAATACGCCGTACTTCCTCGAAATAGCGGAAATAGTTACCATGATAGATAACACCCATAGGATCAGCATCCTGAAACGAAGTTATTAAGGTAATTTCAGCACTTAAGTCAATTTTTCGATCTATCATTGATAACCCTCACTCATAAGATCAGCATCCTGAAACGAAGTTATTAAGGTGATTTCAGCACTTAAGTCAATTTTTCGATCTATCATTGATAACCCTCACTCATAAGATCAGCATCCTGAAACGAGGTAATTAAGGTGATTTCAGCATTTAAGTCAATTTTTCGATCTATCATTGATAACCCTCTCTCATAAGATCAGCATCCTGAAACGAAGTTATTAAGGTGATTTCAGCAGTTAGCTCAATATTTCTGTCCATCATTGATAACACTCACTCATAAAATCTGCATCCTGATATAAGGTCAACAAGGTAATTTCAGCACTTAAGTCAATCTTTCTGTCGATCATTAATACCTCCGAAACTTAATACAGCGGCCAATGCTGCGTTTGAATTAATTTCATAAAGTGACGTAAATCAGCTTCTAACGGGCGATCTTCATCAACGGGCGTAAACTCACTTAATACCGCCTCTGTCATTATTTTCAGACCTTCACTGAAATGCGTTTCATCCAACTCGTTATCGCGTTTACGGATAACTAACGCCTGTGTTGCAGCCAATAATGAGGCGGAAGCAACTTGTTCAGTAAGCACTAACACACGCAAACAGTCACGCGAGGCAATGGTGCCCATACTCACTTTATCTTGGTTATGGCACTCTGTTGAGCGTGAGAACACACTGGCCGGCATAGTGTGTTTTAATGCTTCAGCCGTCCATGCAGAAACACCAATCTGCACCGCTTTAAAACCGTGATTAATAGGTTTTCGCGCCCCTTGCGCACCCGTTAAATTAAATGGCAGACCGTTATTAAACTTGTAATCCATCAACTGCGCCATCTGCCTGTCCAGCAGATCGGCAAGGTTAGCAACAGCCACCTTCAGAGTATCCATTGCCATCGCAATATGACCGCCGTAGAAATGACCGCCATGTAATACGCGTTCATTATCACCATCAATAATAGGATTATCATTGGCGCTGTTAAGTTCATTTTCAATCATAGAGCGCAGCCACGGCAAGGTGTCCTGCAGCACACCTATAACATGCGGTGCACAGCGCAGCGAATAACGATCTTGTAAACGGTCACTATTGCGTGGCGGACGGGCGGCTTGTAAATCGGCGCGCAACCAGGCTGCAATCTGCTGCTGTCCTGCATGAGGTTTTACCGCAAACAGCGCTTCATCAAAATGGAAATCATTACCGTGCATGGCAACTGAAACCATAGCGGTAATCTTTGTCGTGAGTTTGGCCAGATACTCCGCGCGTTTAAACGCTAGGCAGGCAAGGGCGGTCATTACAGCAGTACCGTTCATTAATGCCAGCCCCTCTTTGGGCTGAAGTACTATAGGTTTGATATTGAGCTCGGCAAAAACATCTGCAGTTGGACGAATCTGACCTTTATAGATAACTTCACGCTCACCAATTAACACAGCTGCAAGATAAGACAAGGGAGTTAAATCGCCGCTTGCACCAACCGATCCCTCTTCCGGAATACGCGGGGAAATATCATTATTAATCAGCATTATTATTTGCTTGAGCAGATCGTGCGTTACACCGGAAACACCTTGTGACAAAGAGCACAAGCGGGTGGCTAACACTGCTTTAGATTGTTTCTCGGTTAAGTTATCACCCAGACCGCAACCATGAAAACGGGTTAGATGCAGCGGCAGTTCAGAAACCAAATCTGCTGGTATCGCAACGGTACAAGAGTCGCCGTAACCTGTTGTTACGCCGTAAATAACACCATCTTCTTTTAACAGGCGCTCTAAAAATGCTACCCCTCGGTCAATCTTCGCGGTAAATTCAGGGCTGCTATTCATCTGCGCGCCAGCACCATCGGAAATATTGACAATATCTTCAATGGTTAAACGTCCATTACCAAAGGTTATCTTTTGTTGTTTATTATTCATCTGTTTTCCATTTAACCCAAAATTAAAAAATCACGTCTTTTTACTGTTTCCACTTAACTTCAAGAAATCAAAAAGTTATACCACTTTTATTGAATAGAGGGCTTTTATCTAATCCCTGACATACTTCATATAACGGACATATGAGCAAAACAAAAGAGCACTTACTTTAAGTGAAATTTATTTATCATCATGTTTTTTGCTTAACTGCCAAAAATTATAAAGTTATACCACTTTTATTGAATAGAGGGCTTTTATCTAATCCCTGACATACTTCATATAACGGACATATGAGCAAAAAGAGCACTTACTTTTAAGTAAAGTTTACTTATCATCATGTTTTTTGCTTAACTGCCAAAAATTATAAAGTTATACCACTTTTATTGAATAGAGGGCTTTTATCTGATCCCTGACATACTTCATATAACGGATATATGAGAAAAAAGAGCACTTACTTTTAAGTAAAGTTTACTTATCATCATGTTTTTTGCTTAACTGCCAAAATTAAAAAGTTATACCACTTTTATTGAATAGAGGGCTTTTATCTAACCCTGACATACTTCATATAACGGATATATGAGAAAAAAGAGCACTTACTTTTAAGTAAAGTTTACTTATCATCATGTTTTTTGCTTAACTGCCAAAAATTAAAAAAGTTATACCACTGCAACGGGGCTTTCATTGTGTAAAACGCTAACCGTTTTGCATATGCTTCAACCACAGCTTGTAAAGCCAACTCTCGCCTGCCTCTTGGCAATAGTATCTGTTCACTAAAAGGTTCAAAATAAACATCAAAATGGGGCTCTTTTTTACCTTCATCACGCAGACCAAAAAGCAGATAGACAGGCGCTTTTAAAATAGACGCCAATAAAAATGGGCCTTGCGGGAAGGGTGCCGGGTGGCCAAGAAAGTCAACCCAAATAGCGCGCTGCTCAACGCTTGCAGAGGTCCTGTCGCCCACAATCACCACCCACTCGCCTTGCTCAATTTTCTGATCGAGCATTATGGCTGTTTCCGGGCCGAGTTTATTTACCTGAATAATATTGAGATCTGATTTAGGGTTGACCGCTTTCATTAACGCATTAAAGCGGGCTGCATGTTCGGTAAAAACTAAGGCATTGATTTTCAAATCAACATATTTATCGCTTAGCGCACGGCACAGTTCTAAATTACCGAGATGTGAACCGATAATAACAATACCTCGCTGAGATTTAATCAATGGTTCAACATATTCAATACCGTGAACTGTTAGGTTATCTGTTGAAAAATCACCTTTCCAGGCAGCCAACTTATCCAGCATGGTTTGCCCGAAAGAGTTGAGATGCTCATAAACAGTTAGCTTTTCAGGCAGACTTTGCCCTCTTTTATCAGCATATTGCTTCACCTTCTGTAAATATTCTGACGAAGCGTAACGGATCTCTTTCGCCGCGACTAGGTAATAAAGCATAACGATTTTTAACAGCACGCTAAATACTCTTCGCCCAAACAACGAATAGATACTCAGCAGAATTTTCATTCCGTAATAACTGCCCTGTTCTTGCCGCTTTGACCAGTGTTTATTCTTTAATGACATACGCTTAGAGCGGGTTAATAATTTGGGTACGCGCATTAACATGCCGAAAGAAAGACGGCTGTGCATCTTGCTTATTTTTACGTTATCCCAAAGAGCATCAAAATGGGAAACACCGTCATCTGGGTAGTTCACGCGCGTTTCTATAAAACGCACCTCACAATCATCCCAGTAGAGTTTAACCATTATTTCGATATCAAAATCCATTCGCAAACCAATTTTTTGTTGTTCGACAATATCCAGAGTGGCTTTAATCGGATAGCAGCGGAAACCGCACATGCTGTCTTTCACTGAAAAAGAGAGGGTTTCGACCCACACCCAGAAATGAGTAATATAACGGCCGTATAAACGCCCTTTAGGCACGCTTTCATCATAAATAGGACGACCGGATATTAATGCACTTGGATGTGTTTGCGATTCTTTTATTAACTTAGGCAGCGCAGAGAGATCATGCTGACCGTCGGCATCTATCTGCACAGCATGAGTGAATCCGAGCTTGAATGCGGCTTTAATACCGGCGATAACCGCGCCGCCTTTGCCCTGATTTTCGCTTAGGGTAACCACTGTCGCTAGGTCGTTAAGTCGACCAACCACTTCTTTAGTAACAAGATCACTGCCGTCATCAACAATGATCACAGGATAATCATAATCAGCAGATAATGACTTAACAACAGCCGTTAACGCCTGCCCATGGTTATAACAGGGGATTAAAAAGCAGGGGTTGAAATTATTCATAATGGCATCTGCTTATTTACAAATAATTTAATGCGTCCGGAAGCGTGCTGACCCGTTTGTGAACTGTAGGAAAAATGCAGTTTTTGTTTCTCTACATCCCAAGTCAGGGTGAGCAAAATAACACTCTTTGGTAAAATGGGCTCTTGGAATTTAATCGCTTCCATTCCCGCAAAATGTCCGCCTGCATTGAGCAGTTTTTTACCATAAAAAATAGCCCAATCTATTTGTGTCACGCCAGGAAGCAGGGGGTAGTGCGGAAAATGACCTTCAAAATAGATAAGTTCAGGATCAACTTGTAAGGTTAAAATAGCCTTGTTGGCGGATAACTTCTGCTCAAGAATAGTGGCTTTACGTTGTGACATTATCTGCTCCGCTTTTTTTACTTACTTTTTGTTTTTTAAACAATTGTGCTATTTCACTGTGTAAAAGTTTGCCCTGCGTATTTACAGGGAGTTCAGAGACAACGCGATAGTGCCTGGGAATGCCAACAGGCTCAAGCCACAAACGCAGGGCCTGACGAAGTTTTATCCAAAACTTGCCTTTACCAACCGCTTGCATGCTCTTTTTACCTTGTTCGCTAAGTGTGATAACGGCGCCCAAAGTGAGGCGGTGAGTCTCATCAAATAACAATACTGCACTTTCATCTATCCATTCAAGCTGATTGAGCCGTTGCTCAACTTCAACTAAGGAGATCCGCTTTTCTTCGATTTTAACTATCCTGTCAACGCGTCCCTTTAAAATAAATTGATTGTTTTCTAATAGATCACATTGATCGCTAGTTTGATACCAGGATTTTTCATCTATCCAAGGAGAGCGCAGGCTTAAACAGTTATCTTCGGCAAGTTGTGAAAATATCCCCGAAAAAAAGGTCCAGGGCATTGCCGCATGCGATTGTTGACGGTAGCCAATACCACCCGTTTCTGTGCTGCCAAAAACTTCAAATGGGTAATGGTTAAATAAGGTATTACACTGCTTCGCACTCGCTCTATTTAACGGACCGCCAGATGAAAAAACTGCCGCATAGGAAGCACCATGACTATCTTCGGGCAGACGCTTTAGTAAAGCCGGGCTACTGATTAAGGTGCAGCTATTATTAGCACTGGTAAGAATCTGCTCAGGATAAACTAAATCATTACGAGCAAAAGATCTCCCTGCACATAACGGCCACAACACACGAAACAAAAGTCCGTAGATATGTTGATGAGAGACGGTACTGACAATATTTGAGTCGCCAAGCAGATCACCCCATAGTGCCTCAAGTTGAACAATTTCAGTATCGAGCATAAGCAGTGATTTATTGATAGCTTTAGGTAAACCACTTGAGCCGGAAGTGAATAGTGTGATCTCAATTTTCGCTAAATCTAACTCACAAAACTTAAAATCAGTTAGCTGCTGTTTGTCTGTCAAAGGAAGTATTAGCTGCTCTTTTGTAAAGTCATCAGCAACCAGCCCATCATGAATAATAGCGTCAAAATGGTCAGATAAAGAGAGCAACATTGCCGGTTGGTAATTACCGGGTAAAACAATCTTTTTATCGGCATAAACAGCCGCAAAAAAGGCCACGCAGAAGAGGTAACTGTCATCACAGCAGATAGCCAAACGAGGTTTATGAAAGTCGTTAAGCTTAATAGTTAATGCTTTTATATCCGCTAAAAATTGCGACCAGCAAAGCGTTTTTTCATGCGAAAAAGAAACCGTTTTTTGAGCAGAGCGTTCGCTAAGCAAAACATTTTTTAGAGAGCTAAAGATCATTGCTATTTTCTTTTAAATTTTGTTTTTTAACATAGATACGCACCATAAACTCACAAGCAAACAGGCAACCCGCCAACAGGTAGCTGAGTAATCCATTATATAAAGTCCAAATAGCAATCGGCATAAAACAGGTTATCAGGGATAGTGTGCCGTTAGCGACAAAAAACACGCACCATACTTTCGTAACCGTGCGCGTATAGCCAATGGCATAATCAGGTAACTCAGGATCTTGCAGGCGGGCAAAGCGCTCAACCATAGTCTCTTTTTGATACAAACTAGATGCAAACAGTGTCAACATCAACAGATTGATAATCACCGGGTAGTAGGTAAACCAACGGGTATCTTTAAAAAACAGTGCAAGTAACGTCAACACAATCCCCATTGCACCACTAATCCAGGCGATATATTTTAATTCACGTAAACGGGTTTTATTACCGCCGATTATACGCAAAACAAATAATACGCCGATCACCCCAGCAACCGTTCCAACTCCCCACTGATTTAAGCCATAATAGACAGCAAATGGGTAAGCTAATAAAACAATTGCCGACAACAGTGTCAGCAATTTCATCGTCTATTTTTCCTGCAACAATTGGGCAACCGAGTTAATCACATCATCAACACTGCGCACCATTTTAAACTCTTCCGGTTTTATTTTTTTGCCTGTCAGTTTTTGTAAATGAACAACTAAATCAACCGCATCTAAACTATCTAAATCAAGCTCCTGATAAAGTTGTGTTTCAGGCTGAATATCAGCAGCATCAAGCTCAAACAACTCAACCAATGCATCTTGGACCTGTTTGAAAATATCATCTCTATTTAATTCAGTCATATTATGAAACCTTACTTGCTGAAATATATTTTGCTAAGTTTGCAACCGATGCAAAATGGTCGCGCGTTTGTGTATCATCAGCATCAATAACAACATTGTATTTTTTTTTAATCGCTAAACCTAATTCTAAAGCATCAATTGAATCCAAACCTAACCCCTCTCCAAAAAGTGGTGCATCTGCTTCAATATCATCAACGCTTATATCTTCAAGATAAAGTGCGTCAATAATTAATTTTTTTAATTCTGTGTGTAACTGTTCCATGAATACCTGCTTAATGATTTAAGGTTGTAGTGATTATTGTGATGATAAGAGCACCTTGGATAAGTGCTTATTTAATTTTCTAACCGCAATTGAGGCCGATCTGTTTTTATCCATAAAGGGCTCTACTGCAATTTTTTCTTTCACCTCTATATGGAAAAAAGGCAAACTATCCGGCACTTGATACCATTTTTTCTCTTTTGTTAAAAATGAGGGCGTTACTGTAATATGCACCACACGGAGATCGGTTTCTGTTTTAATCGCAATTTGCGCAGCGCCTCTCTGTAAAGATGATTTTTTGCCCGGTGTTGTTCGGGTTCCTTCCGGAAATATAAGTAATACATTCCCGCTATCTAGCCGGGATGAACACTCTTCGAGCAAAGATTCAGGATCTTTATTAGGGATATATCCGGCAGACTTTACCACTCCTCTCATAAAAGGGTTGTGCCATATGGCCTCTTTTACCAGACAATCGCACTGCCCTAAGCGAGAGGTAATTAACACATAATCAATCAGACTGGGGTGGTTGGCTACGATTAAACAATTTTTATCCTTTTTTAATTTTTCAGCACCCACAAATTTATAATCGATAACCCCAGTAATGCGCATTGTTTCGCAAAACAGATAAAAAGAGCGCTGAATTATTTTTTGAACCTTTGTTTCACGGCTTTTATCGTTTTTTAAGGAAAAAGTTAACAGCGGAAAGACAATAAAAGTTAAAGCCAGCCCGCCAATTCCAAAAAGAAGAAAACAAAAACCAGTCGCAAATATTCGCCATTTCTTATTTATTTTCTGCTTGATATTCACCTGTTTTTTTCCCATATCCAGCGGCTTTTTTTACTGCTAATAGAAACGGATTTATTGTCACTGAGCAGATAATCGATACAACTAAAAGCCTGGGGAACGGTGTTTTCGCTTAATTGCCCCTGCTGTATTGATTTTAGTTGCAATTGGTCACCAGAGGTCAGTAACAAACCCAGCGCAAAACCTTGATACGCTTGCTGTTCAAATTCCTGGTAAGGTTCCGGTAGGGGTTCATCAAAATTAACCAGCAACACTTTATCTGCGGGGTTCTCCTGCAAATAACAACTTGCTTCGATAAGTGCGCTATGTAAACTATTTTCACCGGCAGCCAAAGAGCAGACTGGCACGGCTTGCTTAGTCGCTATAGTAAATAAACCCGCGGCTGTATTATGCACGGATTGCGAGAAAATAATGGGTGACGCGCCGTTGCCGCCAAGAATATCTTCGATCAGTTTAACTGTTCTGCTTAACTCGCCATGGCGGCTGGCAAAAACAATATAATCGATATCAGTTCCCGCAGATAAACGGATCGCCGTCTGCACTGCAAGTTTACTTAAATAACTCATGCGACGGCGCATCATAGGTGGAATAAGATCAACAGGGGATTCATTGAGCACACCTAAACATAAAGGGTGTTTTTCGGCCAATACAGTCCATCCTTTTTGATCTGCAATAGCAGGACAAAGTGCAAACCATTTTACGATGTTGAAATTAACAAAATCCATTTAATATCTTATTTTTATATCTTTTTTACAAGCAGATAACACTATTGTGATTCTCTATTTACCCTGATTCAGAGGAGCTATTTTAACAGTCTCAGCGGATACTGTTTACTTATTTTGATAGCAATCTATTGATTATTGTTATCTATCAAACAAACAGATTTATTATTTCTATTATCGCTTTATTTTCATTATTAAGATGTTAGTCTTGCCGACTTAAATATGGATCTTATTTTCAATCGGTATCGTCCATGTTCCTCTACGGCAATAAAACTTTAATAACAACATTCACACATCAACAGCAATAATGATTATATTTTTAGATAAAACAGGATGTCTTGTTATGCATAAAGGACAGATCATCTATCGAACGCTATATCACCATTTGCCATATTACATTATACAGGTTACTCAATGACTGATTATACAAATGACCCGTTTACGGCTCTTGAAGCAAAAACTGAAGCGCAAAAACTGGCTTTTGCACCTATCACATTTCATACCGCACGCACTTTACGTGATTTAGATATTTTAGCAGTATTAGATGCAGCTGGAGATAAGGGTCTCAATGCAACACAGATTAGTGAACGCTCAGGTATCTCTGAATATGGCGTTAAAGTATTATTAGATATGGCATTAAGTGCACATATTGTTACCTGGATAAGCCCAAATTATATTATCGCCAAGTTAGGTTATTTTTTATTACATGACGGTATGACGCGCGCTAACTTAGATTTTACTGCTGATGTTTGTTACGCAGCTATGATGCATCTAACAGAAGCAATTAAAGAGGGCACACCCGCGGGTTTAAAAGAGCTAGGCGATTGGCCAACTATTTATGAAGGACTCTCTCGTTTACCAGCAAAAGCCAAAGAGAGCTGGTTTAACTTTGATCATTTCTATTCAGATCGCTCATTTCCTGTTTTATTAGAAAAAGTATTTGCCCATAAACCCAAACATATTTTTGATATAGGCGGTAATACGGGTAAATGGTCACTGCAATGCTGTCATTACGACAAAGATGTTGAGATGACGATTATCGATCTTCCTCAGCAGATTGAAATGGCAATGAAAAATGCTAAAGAGCAAGGGTTTGCCGAGCGTATTAAAGGTTATCCAACCAATATGCTAGATAAATCATTGCCTTTACCAACAGGCGCAGATGCTTGGTGGATGAGCCAATTCCTGGATTGTTTTTCGCCAATGGAAATACTGAGTATTTTACAACGCGTGCGCAAGGCGATGGATATTAATGCCCGCGTTTATATTCTTGAACTTTTTTGGGATGCACAACGTTACGATGCTGCAACATTAAGTCTTAACGCAACCTCTTTGTACTTCACCTGTTTAGCCAATGGTAATAGCCGTTTTTACCGCAGTGAAGACTTTTTAGAGATTGTTGAAGCTGCAGGTTTTGATGTGGCTAAACGTACCGATGATATTGGTCTTGGCCATACCCTGCTTGAGTTAAAAGTAAAATAAAAAAGGCGACCAATAGGTCGCCTTTTTTAACAGAAGGTTAAAATATCACTTACGAGTTAACTTAATAACGCGCAGTTGTGCTATCGCTTGTGCCAGTTGAGCAGTAACAAGAGCATAATCAATATCCTTACTCGGATTAGACATTTTATCTTCAGCTGCACGCTTAGCTTCTTCCGCTTTCGCTTTATCAAGATCGACACCTCGAATAGCTGTATCAGCAAGCACGGTTACACCACCTGGTTGGACTTCAATAAATCCCCCAGAGATATAAATAACTTCTTCATCACCATGCTGTTTTATCCAACGAACCATACCTGGTTTAATTGGAGTTAAGAGCGGTGTATGTCCAGGCATAATGCCCAGCTCACCCTCTTGACCTGATACCTGTAAATGAGAAACGCGCCCAGAAAAAAGACACTTTTCAGCACTTACAACATCCAAATGTGTAGTCATAGCTTTAGTCATAGTAACCTCCGGTTATTATAAGCCTTTCGCTTTTTCTACCGCTTCTTCTATAGCGCCAACATAAAGGAACGCCTGTTCAGGAATATCATCATAATCACCGTTTAACAGACCACTAAAGCCAGCTAATGTGTCTTTAAGTGATACATAAACACCTTTCATGCCAGTGAACACTTCCGCAACTTGGAAAGGCTGAGTTAAAAAGCGCTCAACTTTACGTGCACGAGACACCACTAACTTATCTTCTTCAGAAAGCTCATCCATACCTAAAATGGCAATGATATCTTTAAGTTCTTTGTAACGTTGCAACATACCTTGCACGCCACGGGCAATATCATAATGCTCTTGACCAACAATTAACGGATCAAGTTGGCGAGAAGTAGAATCAAGTGGATCTACCGCTGGGTATAGACCTAGCGATGCGATATTACGAGATAATACAATCGTTGCATCTAAGTGAGCAAAGGTTGTCGCAGGAGCCGGATCTGTTAAGTCATCGGCAGGTACGTATACCGCTTGGACTGACGTAATAGAACCCGTCTTAGTTGACGTGATACGCTCTTGAAGCAGTCCCATCTCTTCAGCAAGTGTTGGTTGGTAACCAACAGCTGAAGGCATACGCCCTAGTAGAGCTGATACTTCAGTTCCTGCTAGTGTGTAGCGGTAGATGTTATCGATAAAGAGTAAAACGTCTTTACCTTCATCACGGAAACGCTCAGCCATAGTCAAACCGGTAAGCGCTACACGCAAACGGTTTCCTGGTGGCTCATTCATTTGACCGTAAACCATCGCTACTTTTGATAATTCAGGTTTTTCGATGTTAACAACACCCGCTTCCTGCATTTCAAAGTAGAAATCGTTACCTTCACGAGTACGCTCACCAACACCCGCAAAAACAGACAAACCTGAATGTTTTAATGCGATATTATTGATAAGTTCCATCATGTTTACTGTTTTACCAACACCAGCTCCGCCGAATAGGCCGATTTTACCACCTTTAGAGAATGGGCATATTAAGTCTATAACTTTAATACCAACCTCTAATGGCGCGAAAGATGCTGATTGCTCTTCATAAGAAGGGGCGGTGCGGTGAATACCGTAATGCTCTGTTGCACCGATTTCGCCACACTCATCAATAGGCTCACCCAATACATTCATGATACGGCCTAATGTAGCCGTACCAACAGGTACTGTAATTGGATTGCCCGTATCAGTAACTTCTAAACCACGACTTAAACCATCAGAAGCACCCATGGCGATACAACGAACAACGCCGCCACCAATTTGTTGCTGTACTTCCATTGTTAGATTCTTTGCAGTCACGATCAATGCACTGTATATACTCGGTACAGTTTCTTGTGGGAATTCAACATCCACAACAGCACCGATAATCTGAACGATTTTACCTGTACTCATCTCTGATCCTTTAAATTCTTAAATTTATTAATCTGCTTATACCGCAGAAGCACCCGCACAAATCTCAGAAAGTTCCTGAGTAATTGCTGTTTGCCGTGCTTTATTGGCAACAAGTTGTAAGTCATCAATCAAGTCATTGGCATTATCTGTTGCAGCTTTCATTGCAACCATTCGAGAAACTTGTTCACACGCTAAGTTCTCAACAACACCTTGATACACTTGAGATTCCACATAACGAATTAATAATGCATCCAAAATATCTTTTGGTTCACCTTCGTAGATGTAATCCCAGCGATCAGAAGCAACTTCTTTATCACTTTTTGGTTTAGGCAAAGGTAATAATTGACTGATTCTTGGCTCTTGCACCATGGTATTAATGAATTTATTGTTTACTATATACAAACGATCCAGCTTACCTTCATCATACGCATCTAACATAATTTTCACTGAACCAATTAAATCATTAACTGATGGTGAATCACCCAAACCAGAGGTTTGCGCAATTACGTTAGCACCTAATCCGTTGAAGAATGTGGTCGCTTTAGAACCTATTACCGCGAAATCAACCCCAACACCTGTTTCAGAGTGTTGTTTCATTGCTGCAATAACGGGTTTAAACAAGTTAACATTTAAACCACCACATAAACCACGATCACTTGAAATAACAATATAACCAACACGACTTATCTCTCTTTCTTCAAGATAAGCATGATGATATTCCAAATTACCAACTGCGATATGACCAATCACTTTGCGCATAGTTTGAGCATAACCAAGACTGCTGGACATACGCTGTTGCGCACGACGCATTTTTGATGCTGCAACCATTTCCATGGCACCAGTAATTTTTTGAGTGTTTTTAACACTCGCGATCTTATTTCTAATTTCTTTATCGCCGGCCATTCTTTAGCTCCTAATTAATGATTAATCAACCACCTAAGTAGTTAACTAATTACCAGGTTTGCGTCGCTTTGAAAGTTTCCAATATTGACTTGAATTGACCTTCAATTTCTTTGCTGTAATCACCGGTTTCATTAATTTGAGCACAGAACTCAGCATGCTCAGTTTTAGCATAAGAGATTAGCGATGATTCAAAGCTTAATACTTTATCAACATCAATATCAGTTAGATAACCTTTCTCTGCTGAAAACAGTGACAGCGCCTGTTCAACAACTGACATTGGAGCATATTGTTTTTGCTTCATTAATTCAGTTACTTTTTTACCATGATCAAGTTGTTTGCGCGTTGCTTCATCAAGATCTGAAGCAAACTGTGCAAAGGCAGCTAATTCACGGTATTGAGCGAGTGCCGTACGGATACCGCCAGCTAGCTTTTTAATCACTTTAGACTGCGCAGCACCACCAACACGAGATACAGAAACACCCGGATCTACCGCTGGACGAACGCCGTTGTTAAACAGTTCAGTGGTTAAGAAAATCTGACCATCTGTAATAGAAATTACGTTAGTAGGAACGAATGCTGATACATCGCCCGCTTGTGTTTCAATGATAGGTAACGCAGTTAATGAACCCGTTTTACCTTTCACAGCACCTTTAGTGAATTTCTCAACGTAGTTTGCACTTACACGAGATGCACGTTCCAGAAGACGTGAATGAAGATAAAAAACGTCACCAGGGTAGGCTTCACGACCAGGTGGACGCTTAAGCAGCAGTGATATTTGACGGTAAGCTACCGCTTGTTTAGACAGATCATCATAAACAATCAGCGCATCTTCACCGCGGTCACGGAAATATTCACCCATTGAACACCCAGCATATGGAGCAAGGTATTGCAGCGCAGCAGTTTCAGAAGCAGATGCAACAACAACAATAGTGTTCTTAAGCGCACCATGTTCTTCAAGTTTACTTACCACGTTTGCAATTGTTGATGCCTTTTGGCCAATCGCAACGTAGATTGAGTATAAACCCGTTTCTTTCTGGTTAATGATTGCATCGATTGCAATAGCAGTTTTACCTACTTGACGGTCACCGATGATTAATTCACGCTGACCACGACCGATTGGAACCATTGAATCGATTGATTTCCAGCCAGTTTGCACTGCTTGATCAACTGATTTACGCTCGATTACGCCGGGTGCGATTACTTCAATTGGAGAAAAACCGTCATTTTCAATCGGTCCTTTTCCATCAATAGGTTCACCCATAGTATCTACAACACGACCTAACAGACCTTTACCAACTGGCACTTCAAGAATACGTCCGGTTGATTTAACCTTTTGACCTTCTTTAAGATCACTGTAAGGCCCCATAACAACAGCACCTACAGAGTCACGCTCAAGGTTAAGTGCCATCGCAAAACTACCATTTGGTAATTCAATCATCTCACCCTGCATACATTCAGCAAGGCCATTAATACGAAGAATACCATCGCTAACAGAAACGATTGTACCTTCGTTACGCGCTTCACTTACCGCTTCAAATTTTCCAATTCGTTGCTTGATAAGGTCGCTAATTTCAGTGGAATTCAGTTGCATGCCAATTTCCCATTAAGATTGTAAAGCATTAGATAAACGAACTAGTTGACCTTTAGCTGTGCTATCGATCACTAATTCACCCGCAGTAATTACCATTCCGGTAATCAGGGCTTTATCAATACTACAATTTAGATTTACTTTTCGTGCGAGACGTTTTTCTAACGATTTGCACAATTCATCTTTTTGCTTTTTAGAGAGCGCATAAGCAGAAACGACAGTAATGTCTATCTGTTTTTTATGCTCATCTTCTAATTCAGCGAAAAGTTGTGCAACGCGAGGTAAAACACTCAAACGTCCATTTTCAGCCATTATTTTAATCAAGTTCTGACCATTCTCATCGAGTTGGCTTTCACAAACATTAATAAATAGTTTGGCTAGCTCTTGTGCAGCTTTATCACTTGTTAATATTTTTACCATTGTCGGATTTTTAACAACTTCAGCGGTAAAAAACAACATTTCAGACCAAGCATCAATCTTGTTATTATCAACAGCAAATTCAAAAGCAGCTCTCGCATAAGGACGAGCTACGGTAGTCAATTCAGACATAAGCTCGCTCCTTATAATTCAGCAACCAATTTATCAATAATATCGCTGTTCGCTTCTTTATCGATAGAACGCTTAATAATTTTTTCAGCACCTGCAATAGCAAGGGCAGATACTTGTTGGCGTAACTCTTCACGAGCACGATTGCGTTCGGCTTCAACTTCAGTTTCACCTTGAGCTATGATTTTCTCACGCTCAACTTGACCTTCAGTTTTTGCTTTTTCAACAATTTGAGCTCGGCGTTTGTTAGCCTGTTCAATAATCTCAGCTGCTTGTACTTTAGCTTCTTTCAACTTTTCAGTTGCTTTCGCTTTTGCTAACTCAAGATCTTTTCCTGCACGTTCCGCTTGTGTTAAACCATCAGAAATTTTCTTTTGACGCTCTTCGATAGCGCCAAGAAGAGGTGGCCACACATACTTCATGCAGAACCAAACAAATACCGCAAAAGCGATAGCTTGGCCTAGTAAGGTTGCGTTTATATTCATAACAGCTCCTCAATAATTCAGTTAATTAGGATCCGTTATTAGCCCGCAAGTTGACTTAGGAATGGGTTTGCAAAAGTGAAGAATAATGCAATACCAACACCAATCATTGCAATTGCATCGATAAGACCAGCAACGATAAACATTTTAACTTGTAGCATAGGTGCCATTTCAGGTTGACGAGCAGCACCCTCTAGGAATTTACCACCTAAGATACCAAAACCTATTGCAGTACCAGCTGCGCCAAGACCAATCAAAATTGCAACAGCGATTGCAGTAAAACCTAATACTGTTTCCATGAAATTCTCCAAATAAAATATAGTGTTTTAAATTTTTAAAAGTAACTGCTTATAAAAGCAAAAATAACGTTATACCTAATTAATTAATGATCTTCATGTGCCATGCTGAGATAAACAATTGTCAGCATCATAAAAATAAAGGCTTGAAGAACAATAATTAAAATATGGAATATGGCCCATACAAAATGTAATGGTAATTGCCACATGCCCAATAAAGCGATCAAAATAAAGATTAATTCGCCTGCATACAAATTTCCGAACAAACGTAATCCAAGTGAAACAGGTTTAGCTAAAAGCGTCACCAATTCAAGGACTAAGTTAACGGGAATAAAAACAGGGTGGTTAAATGGTTGCATCGTTAATTCTTTAACGAATCCACCGACACCTTTAACTTTGATGCTATAAAAAATAATTAAAGCGAAGACACTAAGCGACATACCCAGTGTTACGTTTAAATCAGTTGTAGGTACAACTTTAAGATAAGGTATTCCAACTGCCTGTGCAGCGTGAGGCAAAAGATCAACTGGTAATAAATCCATCAGATTCATTAAGAAAACCCACACAAAAATAGTTAATGCTAAAGGTGCTATCATGGCATTTTTGCCATGAAAAGTATCTTTTACATTTTGATCAACAAAATCGACCACTATTTCTATAAAGCATTGTAGTTTTCCAGGTACACCTGTTGTTGCATTTTTAGCGACACTACGGAACAGCCATAGGAAGAGCACACCGAGCCCTATTGAAAAGAATAGGGAATCGACGTGAAAAGTCCAAAAACCAGCATCGTGTACATTCCAGCCACCATCAACACTCCAGGTAAGGTTTGTTAAATGATGTTGAATATACTCAGATGATGTTTGAGCTCCACTATGATCAGCCATGTTTCATCCTACTGTTGTAGTTAAAAAAGAAAGGCGCTAACCACTGAGAAATCACTAATAGTGAAAAAGAAATATAAAATGCAGTTAATGACAATGCGCCATATTTCAAAAACACAGTAAAGAGAATTACAGTAAGAATGAGCTTTATCGCCTCTCCAGCGAAAAACCCCCTAACTACCAGTTTTGATTTACTAGCACCAGCATGAGCAAAAGCCATTAAAACAAAAATAAAATTAGGAAGCACAAAAGTCACTCCTCCGGCCAAAGCTGAATAACCAAGCTTAGCAGAAAAAACAACTGATAAAATCAGTGCAAGTAGAAGCACCAGCAAAAATTGAAAGCGTACTAAATTTAGCCCTGCTCTCTGACTTTTAACTGCTAGTTTATCGACCATTATGATTTCCTTTTATTTTTCGGTCTGTAGCAAATAAGATGTTTTTTATTAACAACTTCTATGACACAGATTAAAAATATTGCGCAAAGTATACCGACAAAGCCAATCAATGCAATATAGAGCACTCGCAATGAGTGGATAAGTTAGCATAATAATAACAAAACAACGTTTTTACGAAAGATTAATTTGTTATTAGACAATCTTGAAAACAAATTACACCTCGCGTAATAAAAGCACAAGAAAAGTAGGGATTATTATTGATCTAGGTTAATTAATACAATAAAACCCACTCAAACCACCAAAAGAATGTAATTTATTTCCAGCTTTGCAGGTTGTTTTTCAAGCCATTTATCAACATATAAAACCAACTATATTGCAAATTTATTATCTATTATCGCTGATAAAAGATAGCTTATTTTGCGGGTTAACAGTTTAATTATTTTATCTGATATTTGAAAGCAAGGATCTCTGCAGAGACAGATACAATTCTGCAGAGACAGATACAATAAAGAAGTTTATGTATTAACTACCACAAAAAATGTGAGCTAGAACAATATAAAAATAATTACAGGCAGTAGCAAAAAAACTGTTAACAATATCTGTTGTTTACTTATCAGTGCAGACAGCTATACCCAAACCACTTAAAGATTCAGATCTTCACCCGGATTATAGAACAATGCATAATATGCTGACCTTTCGAGCGATTAACAGTGTTAATCCTCTCTCGGTAGATGTTAAATGCTTGCATTTAACATCTTGAAGTAGCTTGGGTATATAGAGGAAATATTTAAACTTCCCCTTAAAACAACCACTTTATCTATTGTTAAATAACAGCGTTTTGAGGGGAGTCAGAAAGTTTAAATTTACACTTTTTAAAAACGCTCAGATTTCTTCAATCATCGAAATTAAGAGATCAAAATCAGCGAGTGTTTTGTAATCAATAATCAGTTTACCTGCACCTTTCTTACCTGTTTTAGCCATTACCGCTAATCCAAATTTATCCTTCAGGGTATTAATTATCTGTTCCTCTTTAGCACAAGGAGGGGGAGTTTCTTTGACTGGCTTGGGGTTTACTGCTTTTTTTACTAGACGTTCTGTTTCACGAACCGTTAATGCTTTTGCAACCACTACTTTGGCAAGATCTGATTGCACACTTTCATTACAACTTAGCAGTGCGCGTGCATGGCCCATTTCAATATCACCGTGCTCTAATAACAGTTTAACATCATCATTTAAATTATTTAAACGTAATAGATTACTCACAGTGGTGCGTGATTTACCAACCGCTTTCGCGACTTCGCTGTGGGTCAGATTAAACTCTTCTAAAAGACGTTTAAATGCAATAGCTTCTTCCATTGCATTTAAATTTTCACGTTGAATATTTTCAATGAGTGCAATTGCAATAGCAGCATCATCTTCAACATTTTTAATCAAACAAGGAACACTTGCTAAGCCTACAATTTTAGCTGCACGCCAGCGTCTTTCACCGGCAATAATTTCATATTTTTGATGACCGGTTTCCCGAACAACTATCGGTTGAATAATACCTTGCGCATGAATTGAGCTAGCTAATTCATCCAAAGCTTCTGATGACATATCCCGCCTAGGTTGATATTTACCTCCATGCAAACACTCAATATCAATGTCCATCAAAGCACCTTTAGCTTCATCAACTAGCTGTTGGGTTCTTTCCGCGTTAAAATCATGTGACACCTGCTTATTACGGTTCACAGTGCTACTGCTTAGTAAGGAATCCAGTCCTTTACCCAAACCTCTTTTTTTACCTAACATGAAAATTCCTATTTAAACGGTTTCTAGGCTGGTTTCTTGGCGTTGCTCTTCTCGACGTAGCATCTCACCCGCTAGTGCTAAATATGCTTTAGCCCCGGTAGATGTTTTATCGTAGTAGATAACGGGAGTGCCGAAGCTTGGTGCTTCTGCGAGACGGATATTACGCGGAATAATAGTCCTATATATTTTTTCACCAAAATGTTTTTTAAGTTGATCTGATACATCGGTAGAGAGGCGATTGCGCGGATCGTACATAGTACGCAGAATACCTTCGATCTTAAGATCTGAATTAATAACAGAAGCTAATTTACTGATGGTATCAATCAAGGCGGTTAATCCTTCCAATGCATAATATTCACACTGCATAGGTACTAAAACAGAATCAGCCGCTGTCATCGCATTGATAGTTAACATATTTAATGAAGGAGGGCAGTCTATAAATATGTAATCATATTTATCTTTGTGATCTTTTAATGCGCTGCGTAAACGCGTTTCGCGCGAGAAAAGCGTCATTAATTTAACTTCAGCAGCGGTCACATCACTATTAGCGGCAACAATATCATAACCAGCTGAGGTTGCTGTTTCGACAACTTTATCTAACGGTAATTCTTCAATCAATAGATCGTAGGATGTATGAGCAACTTCATACTTATCAATACCACTGCCCATGGTTGCATTACCTTGTGGATCTAAATCAATCACCAATACCTTGCGTTTTGTTGCTGCCATAGAAGCTGCTAAGTTCACGCATGTAGTTGTCTTACCCACTCCACCTTTCTGGTTTGCGATTGCTATTATTTTACCCACAAAAACCTACTTATAAATTAAGTTATTAATACCAATAGTTAAATACGCTTCACTTTCACCAGACAACGTTCACCTTCAAGGCATGGAACGTTTAAAGGAATAGACTCAATAAATTTAAAATCTTTGTCTAAATTAACAATTTCCTGTTTAGGTAACTGACCTTTAAGTGCTAAAAAATGACCGTGTTCGTTTGGTAAATGTTTACACCAAAACAGCATATCCTGAAGCGAAGCAAAAGCACGACTCAGAACAACATCAAATTTATGCTCTGGCTGATACTCTTCTACTCGGCTCTGCACTGCGGTTACGTTTTTTAATCCCAACTCCAAAATAGCTTGGCGGATAAATCGTAGACGTTTCCCTAAACTGTCTAATAATACAAACTGCTTATCAGGGTTCAATATTGCTAAGGGTAATCCAGGTAGTCCGGGCCCCGTTCCAACATCAATAAAACGCTCACCTTGAAGATGCGGGGAGACAACTATACTGTCCATTATATGTTTGACAAGCATTTGCTTCGGATCTCTTACTGAAGTGAGATTGTAAGCTTTATTCCACTTGTTCAGTAACTCAACTAACTGTACTAACTGTTTTTTTTGAGGAGCAGAAATTTCAAGTTCCGTTTTATCAATCATTATTTGTAATTGTTCTAACAAATCCATTTTATAAAACCTTACGTCTTAAACCACTTTTCTTCAAATGAACTAATAAAATAGAGATAGCAGCCGGCGTTATGCCTGAAATTCGAGAGGCTTGCCCTATATTTTCAGGCTTTGTATCATTTAATTTAGCGACTACTTCATTTGATAAACCTTTAATGGCTGAATAATCAATATTATTAGCTAACAAAGTATTTTCATGGCGTTTTAATTTTTCAATTTCATCTAATTGACGATCAATATAACCTTGATATTTTATGGTTATTTCAACTTGATCTGCGGCCTGAATATTTTCTATTGCAGGTCCTAAACCATCAACAGACATTAACCCGCCATATGTCACTTCTGGACGGCGGATCATAGCTTCAAGCGTACTTTCTTTCTGCATTGGATTTTTTAACAAAGAATTAATTTGATCCGCATTAATCGATGTTGGATTAACCCATTTACTTTTTAAACGTTGCAGTTCAATTTCAATCGATTCCTGTTTTTCACTAAATGCTTTCCAACGGATATCATCAACAAGACCGAGTTCTCTACCTTTTTCAGTTAGACGCGAATCGGCATTATCTTCACGTAATAATAAGCGGTATTCAGCACGGCTGGTAAACATGCGGTACGGCTCTTTTGTACCCAGCGTGGTGAGATCATCAACCAGAACACCTAAATAAGCTTGATCTCGTCTAGGGCACCAGCCCTCTTTATCCTGAACCATCAAAGCTGCATTTATTCCGGCTAATAAACCTTGTGCAGCAGCTTCTTCATAACCCGTTGTGCCGTTGATTTGTCCTGCAAAAAACAACCCGTCTATATATTTACTTTCTAAGGTGGATTTTAGATCGCGTGGATCAAAATAATCATATTCAATTGCGTAACCAGGACGGGTTACAAAGGCATTTTCAAAACCTTTCATAGAACGAATAAAATCTATTTGAACGTCAAAAGGCAAGCTTGTTGATATACCGTTCGGATAAACTTCGTTAGTTGTTAAACCTTCCGGTTCAACAAATATCTGATGTGAGTTTTTATCAGCGAAACGCATTATTTTATCTTCAATAGAAGGGCAGTAACGCGGGCCAACACCATCTATTAATCCCGTATACATAGGACTTCTATCTAAATTTTTACGAATAATATCGTGGGTTTTTTCATTGGTATGAGTTATATAACAAGGGATCTGTCTAGGATGTTCGCTACGGTTACCCAAAAACGAAAACAGGGGGGTCGGATTATCCCCGTGTTGCATTTCTAATACAGAAAAATCAATGCTGCGCGCATCAATGCGGGCAGGCGTACCCGTTTTTAATCTGCCCATACGTAACGGAAGGGCTTTTAAACGCTCAGCTAAACCAATTGAAGCCGGATCTCCTGCTCTACCGCCGCTGTAATTTTTTAAACCAATATGAATTAAACCATTTAAAAAAGTACCAACCGTTAGCACAACTGTTTTAGCTGTAAACTTAACGCCCATTTTAGTTACAGCTCCTGTAACTCTATCATTTGTAACGATAAGATCTTCAACTTCCTGCTGAAATATCTTTAAATTTTCCTGATTTTCTAGTTTTTCTCTGATTGCAGCTTTGTATAAAATTCGATCTGCTTGTGCCCGTGTAGCTCTAACGGCCGGACCTTTACTCGAGTTAAGCGTTCTAAATTGAATACCAGCCTTATCAATTGCATCGGCCATTAAACCGCCCAAAGCATCAATTTCTTTAACTAAGTGACCCTTACCAATCCCCCCAATTGCAGGGTTACATGACATTTGACCTAATGTTTCAATATTATGGGTAAGTAAAAGTGTGTTCATTCCCATACGAGCAGAAGCTGCAGCTGCTTCTGTACCAGCGTGACCACCGCCAATAACAATGACATCAAAATGTTCGTGGTAATTCATCAATATTCCAAAACTAGAAGTTAAAAAAGACAGGGGGATTTTACTCTTTTCTGAGTTAAAGGAAAGACTGAACACTAAGATAAGATCAAATCAATAGTATTAGTATTATATATAGATCTTTAAAGATCTTTTATTACTATACTTATTAAGCAAACGACTTTCTGTGTAAAACCATGGTTAAAATATAAAGATCAGGATCTTATAACGGATCTTAGTGTGTGTGTAATAATGGATCTTTCTGCTGTTATCTTTGGGATAGATTGGCCACTTATACACAAGCAGAATTAACCACAGGTTTACCCAATGGTTAAACATATCTAACAACATACTTATAAATGATCTATTAACAGTGGGCTGTGGGTAACTTTTAAATTATTCTTCTGTAAATTCGTTGAGATCTTCAATCCAACGAGGGATCCACTCTAAAACATAGTCCTCAGGAATAGGATGTTTTGTAATATCTATTTCTAAACGATCTCCTAAACGAATAGCCCCCATATCTTCTAAAATAAAATCAATATTTTTCGCTGCTTCACAATATGTGTCGTAATTTGAATCACCCAGACCAATTATGCCGTAGCGAACACCAG
>NZ_JBLIEK010000006.1:0-72475 GCF_047632995.1 Psychromonas sp. | reverse complement strand
AAGTACGGTGCTAAAAAGCCTAAAGCATAAGCTTTTCCGTAAGTAAGGCCAAACAGACACTATTTTAATTTAATATGTTTTGGGTAATATCCTGAAGCGCACGGAGAAAACAAGATGCCAAGAAGACGCGTCGTAGGTACTCGTAAAATCCTTCCAGATCCTAAGTTCGGATCGGAACTTTTAGCAAAATTCGTTAACGTTGTAATGGTTGACGGTAAAAAATCAGTTTCAGAAAAAATTGTTTATGTTGCACTGAACGCCGCTGCTGAAAAAAGCGGTAAAGTTGCATTAGACCTTTTTGAAGTAGCTCTTGAAAATATACGTCCAAGCGTCGAAGTTAAATCTCGTCGTGTTGGTGGTTCAACTTACCAAGTTCCTGTAGAAGTTCGTCCTTCTCGTCGTAATGCGTTAGCAATGCGTTGGTTAGTTGAAGCGTCACGTAAACGTGGTGAAAAATCAATGGCATTACGTCTAGCTGGTGAGCTAGTTGATGCATCAGATAATAAAGGTTCAGCGGTTAAGAAACGTGAAGACGTTCACCGCATGGCAGATGCTAATAAAGCATTCGCTCATTACCGTTGGTAGGAATCTAGCACAAACTGTTGTTTGTGCTTTTGTTTCAATATTAACGCTTAGTTTTATTTAAAAGGACATCAATTTGTCACGTACAACTCCCATTGAGCGCTACCGCAATATCGGTATTGTTGCTCATGTCGATGCGGGTAAAACAACAACGACAGAGCGTGTGTTGTTCTACACAGGTCTATCTCACAAAATTGGTGAGGTGCATGACGGTGCGGCAACAATGGACTGGATGGAGCAGGAGCAGGAACGTGGTATTACTATCACATCCGCAGCAACTACGACATTCTGGTCAGGCATGCAGGGAGAGTACGATCAGCATCGTATCAATATCATTGACACGCCGGGACACGTAGATTTCACTATTGAAGTTGAACGTTCTTTGCGAGTGCTTGATGGTGCGGTGGTTGTGTTTTGTGGCGCATCGGGTGTTGAGCCTCAATCAGAAACTGTTTGGCGTCAAGCTAACAAATACCACGTTCCGCGTTTAGTGTTTGTTAACAAGATGGACCGTATTGGGGCTGATTTTGAAGCTGTGATTGAACAAATCCATACTCGTTTAGGCGCTACTTGTGTACCCATTCATCTGAATATCGGTACAGAAGATGCGTTTCAAGGGGTGATCGACCTGATTAAAATGAAGGCGATTGATTGGAGTGATACAGATCAAGGAATGACGTTTGAATATTACGACATTCCGGCTGACCTGCAAGAGCGTGCAGAACAATTGCACGAAGAACTTGTAGATGCAGCTGCTGAAGCAAACGACTTCCTGATGGAAAAATACCTTGAAGAAGGTGTGCTTTCTATCGATGAGATCAAAGCCGGTTTACGTATTCGTACGTTAAACAATGAAATCGTCTTAGCGACCTGCGGCAGCGCCTTTAAGAATAAAGGCGTGCAAGCGGTATTAGACGCGGTTATTGACTTCCTTCCTTCTCCTGCAGAAGTGGCTGCTATTAAAGGCATCAATGCAAAAGAGGAAGAGATTGAATGTCCGGCGACTGATGAAGCGCCCTTTGCCGCACTGGCATTTAAAATAGCAACTGACCCGTTTGTCGGGACGTTGACATTTATGCGAGTGTACTCAGGTGTTGTGAATTCAGGGGATCACTTTTATAACTCAGTAAAAATGAAGAAAGAACGTTTTGGCCGTATCGTTCAGATGCATGCCAATGACCGTAAAGAGATCAAAGAGGTGCGTGCTGGCGATATCGCTGCTGCAATCGGCCTTAAAGATGTCACTACGGGTGATACGCTTTGTTCTCCTGAGCATATAGTGATTCTTGAACGTATGGAGTTTCCTGAACCAGTAATCCAAATCGCGGTTGAGCCGAGAACAAAGGCCGATCAAGATAAGTTGGTTATTGCGTTAGATAAACTTGCTGCTGAAGACCCTTCTTTTCGTGTCGAAACGAATGAAGATTCTGGGCAGATACTGATTTCCGGTATGGGTGAATTACACCTTGATATTATCGTAGATCGCATGCGTCGTGAGTTTGGTGTGAACTGTAACGTGGGTAACCCACAAGTTGCTTATCGTGAAACTATTCGTAAAACAGTTTCCGTTGAAGGTAAATTTATTCGTCAGGGTGAAGGACCTAGCCACTATGGCCATGTCCATCTCAAACTTGAACCGCTTGAAGCGGGTTCTGGTTTTGAATTTGTTAACGCAATTGTCGGGGATAGTGTTCCAAAGCAATTTATCCCTGCAGTTAGCAAAGGCTGTGAAGAACAGATGAACCAAGGTGTGCTTGCTGGGTACCCAATGCTTGATGTGCGAGTGACTTTATTAGATGGTTCATACCACGAAGTTGACTCAAGTGAAATGGCGTTTAAAATTGCAGGCATGATAGGCTTCCGAGATGGTGCATTAAAAGCTGATGCAACTATACTCGAACCTGTGATGAAAGTTGAAATTACCACACCAGAAGATTGGATGGGCTCTGTTATTGGCGATCTTAATAGTCGTCGCGGTATAGTTGACGGTATGAACGATGGCCCTGGTGGGGTTAAAATCGTACACGCCAAGGTGCCACTTGCAGAAATGTTCGGTTATGCAACCGCACTACGCTCTGCGACACAAGGTCGCGCGTCCTATTCCATGGAATTTTCTGAGTATGCTAATGCGCCTAAAAAAATAGCTAATGCAATTATTGAAGCGAAATAAAAAATAAATTAAACTATCATCTTTCCATGTGATGGCATGTGGAGAGGTATTAACTGATAAAGAAGGTACACACTGTGTCTAAAGAAAAATTTGAACGTAATAAACCACATGTAAACGTTGGTACAATCGGCCACGTCGATCATGGTAAAACAACGCTAACAGCTGCTATCTCTGCTGTTTTAACTAAAGCACACGGCGGCGTAGTTAAAGATTTCGCATCTATCGATAACGCACCTGAAGAGCGTGAACGTGGTATTACAATCAATACCTCTCACATCGAGTACGATACTGATACTCGTCACTATGCGCACGTAGACTGTCCTGGACACGCCGATTATGTTAAAAACATGATCACTGGTGCTGCACAAATGGATGGTGGCATCTTAGTTGTTGCTGCAACTGATGGCCCTATGCCACAAACTCGTGAGCATATCCTGCTTTCTCGTCAAGTTGGTGTTCCACATTTAGTTGTTTTCCTAAACAAATGTGACATGGTTGATGATGAAGAGCTTCTTGAGCTTGTTGAAATGGAAGTTCGTGAACTTCTTAGCGAATATGATTTCCCAGGTGATGATCTACCTGTAATTCTAGGTTCTGCACTTAAAGCTCTTGAAGGCGACCCAAAATGGGAAGCTAAAATCATGGAACTTGCTGAAGCACTAGATAACTACATCCCGCTTCCAGAGCGTGACGTTGACAAACCATTCATCCTACCAATTGAAGATGTATTCTCAATTGCTGGTCGTGGTACTGTTGTTACTGGTCGTGTTGAGCGCGGTATCATCAAAGTTGGTGAAGAAGTTGAAATCGTTGGTCTACGTCCAACAGTTAAAACTACTTGTACTGGTGTTGAAATGTTCCGTAAACTTCTTGACGAAGGTCGTGCTGGAGAGAACGTTGGTGTTCTTCTACGTGGTACTAAGCGTGATGACGTTGAACGTGGTCAAGTTCTTGCTAAACCAGGTTCAATTACTCCTCATACTAAATTTGAGTCTGAAGTATACGTACTAAGTAAAGATGAAGGCGGCCGTCATACTCCATTCTTCAAAGGTTACCGTCCACAGTTCTATTTCCGTACAACGGATATTACTGGTGCTGTTGAGCTTCCTGAAGGTGTTGAAATGGTAATGCCTGGCGACAACCTTAAATTTGTTGTTGAACTAATTGGTCCAATCGCAATGGACGAAGGTCTACGTTTCGCTATCCGTGAAGGTGGCCGTACTGTAGGTGCTGGTGTTGTTTCTACAATCATCGAGTAAGTTTTACTCTTTAGATTGAACAACACAAAAAAGAGAGCTTAGGCTCTCTTTTTTTATACCTGTAGAAAGGTGGCGCTATACCTGTAAAGACGTAGGTGCTGGATCGTAAATCATTGAGTAATAATTACTCTTTAGATTGAACAACACAAAAGAGAGGCTTAGGCGATCGATTTTTATACCTGTAGAAAGGTGGCGCTATACCTGTAAAAACGTAGGTGCTGGATCGTAAATCATTGAGTAATAATTACTCTTTAGATTGAAAAACACAAAATTGATCACTTAGGCGAATTTATAGCTTCCTCTACAAGGATAAACACACAAATAATCCCTGTTTATATGCAAATTTTTTTAAGGGTATTTATAGTGGCAATAGGGCTTTCAAAATAGAGATATATACAAATCTGTTAGCGCAATGGTGGCAACAGATTTGTAATGAAGTTCGATATAAAAGTGAGCTATTGCTGTATACCTGATATTTAAATAGCTCTGTATTGTGTTAGTGCAAGCAGAATACCTTCTTTTAGTTGCTTAAATCGCCACTTTGCGTGCACGTGTTACAACATGCTCGGGCATTTTTTCTGCTAGTTGAGAAAGCAGATTTTTGGTTTTTTGTTTAAGTCTTTTATCGTCGATTATGCTAAGAAATAAAGAGCGATATGCATCTTCATAATCCACAGGACTGCCGTAACCATCCATTAACATGCGCACATAATTAAATTGTGCATTTAAAAATCCTTGTAGTGCGGCTTCTCGATAATAGATAAGTGCCCGTGCTTTATTTGTTTCTACTAAAATTCCTTTCTCATAGTAGCGGCCTAACTGCTCAAGTGCAGGTAACAATCCCTGTTTCGCTGCTTGTTCGATATAGTGCATGCCAAGTCTTGCATCACGCTCCACACAAACCCCCCAGGCGAGCATATCGCCCCATAAATAGGTATAAGCAGGCTCTTTTATTTTTAGTGCATGTGCTTTAATGTCTGCAACCAATTGGCAATCATCGGACTTAACGCGTTGTAAGTGTTTATTAAGATTAACTAATTCGTTGAGTTCATCCTGAGAATAGATTTGTATTACATCATACTCAGAAGAGTATGCGCTAGCGTATTGGGAAAATGTGAATAACAATAATAAAATAAGCGGCTGCTTCATAACCTTCATTCCTTTGGTTGGGGTCTGCTTCTCTTTATATTTATCGGCGGTGCTGTATAAAGCTTAACGCTTATTTTTTCTGTGTAAATAAAAAAGCCCTCATAATGTGAGGGCTCTATTTATTGCATATTGAATTTGTAGGAGATTAGATACCACTACCTTGGTTTTCACCCTCATCTTCATGCAAACCGCATTCGCGTTTCAAGCCAAAGA
Organism: Psychromonas sp.; assembly: GCF_047632995.1. Taxonomy (GTDB): domain Bacteria; phylum Pseudomonadota; class Gammaproteobacteria; order Enterobacterales; family Psychromonadaceae; genus Psychromonas. The sequence continues at coordinate 67,102 of NZ_JBLIEK010000006.1, read as the reverse complement.
AGCGTGTTTCTTCTTCGCTCATGCCGATTTCGAGGGGCCGAGATGTTTGTACATCCCCCACTGAAACGTAACCTTGTTCCCAAAGAGGGTGGTACTCAAGCCCATTATCTTTGAGATAGTAATGAACCTCTTTATTACTCCAATCAATAATGGGCAAAAATTTAAAGCAGCCATTTTGAATGCTCAATACGGGGAGATCGCCCCGGCTTGATGCCTGCGAGCGACGTAAACCTGAAAACCAAGTTTTTGCATTTAACGCTTTAAGTGCACGTTTCATCGGTTCAACTTTATTGATTAAGTTGTACTGTGTTAAGCCGTCAACACCTTGCTCCCATAATTTACCGTGGCGCGCTTCCTGCCAGGCGCTACTCTGTTCGGCACGGTAAATCTTCAGATTAAGATTTAACTTTTGCGTCAACTGATCAATAAACCGATAGGTTTCCGGAAACAGGTAGCCGGTATCGGTCAATATAATGGGTGTATCCGCTTTTACCTGCGTGATCAGATGCAGGCATACCGCCGCTTGAATACCAAAACTTGAAGACAGGACAAATTCGCTTTCAAGATTTTCAAATGCCCAGACTATCCGCTGATGGGCTGTTTTTTTATCAAGCAGTGCATTTACTGTTTTTAGTGCGTCTGTACGCTGCGCTTTATCAAGCAGTAACAGAGCTTGAAGATCGATTTTTTTAGTCATGGAAATCCTTAGAAGCGATAATAACTTCTGCCACTATGCCTGCGCGGATTGAGAAATCGCCAAAGCACTCATCTTGTTTGCGCTCAACTGCCCAACGGCCTATAAGTTGATCAAGCACCTTAATAATGGTTACTTCATCGATATTTTCTTTATACATCTTAGGCAGGCGCGTACCGTTGCTATTACCGCCTAAATAAAGATTATAACGACCTGGAGCTTTGCCAACTAAGCCTATTTCAGCGAGCATTGCACGAGCACAACCATTTGGGCACCCGGTAACTCGCAAAATAATATGATCTTTGGCAATGCCGTGTTTTGTTAGCAACGCTTCAACATCATCCGTTAAGCCTGGTAGGTAACGCTCCGCTTCTGCCATCGCTAGTGGGCAGGTGGGCAGTGCCACACAGGCCATTGAGTATTTACGCTGATCTGTGGTGCTGTCATCAATCAAACCGCATTCTCTTGCCAATGCTTCAATGGTTTCTTTTTGTGTTTCCGGCACGCCTGCAATAATCAGGTTCTGGTTCGCTGTCATGCGGAAAGTACCTTGGTGCACTTTGGCGATTTTAACTAAGCCCGATTTTAGCGGTTTACCCACAAAATCAAGGATCCGGCCATTTTCAATAAATACGGTTAAATGCCATTTATTATCAATCCCTTTTACCCAGCCGATACGGTCACCGCGCTGTGTAAATTCATAAGCACCGGGCGCTGCAAAGGTGATACCTGAACGTTTTTCCACTTCAGACTTAAATTTCTGGGCGCCATGTGTTTCTAATGTGTATTTAGTACGTGCATGTGAGCGACTAATTCGATTGCCAAGATCACGTTGTGTGGTAACGACTGCTTCGGCCACGGTAATCACTTGGTCTGCCGGGATAAAGCCAAAGTCATCACCTAAACGCGGGAAAGTGGTTTTATCTCCATGGGTCATACCCAAACCTGCGCCGACTACTACGTTGTAGCCGGTTATTTTCTCGTCTTCAATAATGGCAATAAAGTTCAGATCATTGGCATGGATATCAACATCATTATAGGGCGGCAATGCAACTGCTATTTTAAATTTACGCGGTAGGAAGGTTTCACCGTAAATCGGCTCCTGTTCCGTTTCTAACATTTTCTCGCCATCTAACCAGATTTCAGCGTAGGCATTACTTTTAGGTAAAAAATGTTCACTGAGTTTTTTAGACAGTTCGTAAACCTGGGTATGTAATTCCGACTGTTCCGGGTTTGATGTGCAGATGGTATTACGGTTAACATCACCGGCCGTGAAAATAGAATCAATATTGGCTTTAAACTTAAGCTCTTGGAATACCGATTTAAGATTGCGTTTAAAAATGCCGTGGTACTGGAATGTTTGCCGTGTGGTAATACGAATACTACCGGCATCGGTTAACTCTTCTGCCACGCGGTCAATCTCTAACCACTGCTGCGGCGTGACTACGCCGCCCGGTAAACGCGCGCGTAATAAAAATGAGTATAAAGGCTCTAATTTTTGTTGCTTACGCTCAGCGCGATAGTCACGATGATCCTGTTGATATAGACCATGAAACTTAACCAGCTGCACGTCATCAGGTATAAAAGCACCGGTGGTATTATCCTGCAGTCCTTCCACTAATTTACCGCGAAGAAAGTTACTTTCAATTTTAATGCGTTCGTTATCGTGTAATTTCTGACTCATTAGTAAACATCCCTTTGGTAACGTTTTGCTTGACGTAATTCTGTTAAATATTGTTCAGCGTTATCGACACTCATATTGCCCTGTTCGCTGATAATCTCAATTAAGACCTGTTGCACATCTTTAGCCATACGGTTGGCATCGCCACATACGTAAAAATGAGCGCCATCTTGTAACCATTGATAAACTTCCTGGGCATTTTCTCTGAGGCGATCTTGCACATATATTTTTTCGCTTTGATCACGTGAAAATGCTAAATCTAGTTTACTTAACAAGCCTGATTTAAGATGTGCCTGCCATTCAACTTGATATAAAAAATCTTCATTAAATGTCTGCTCACCAAAGAATAACCAGTTTTTACCGCTTGCATCCGTTGCCTCTCGTTCCTGCATAAAGGCGCGGAAAGGCGCGATACCTGTACCTGGACCTACCATAATAACCGCAGTATCCGGATCACTCGGCAAGCGGAAGTTATGGTTCTCTTCAATAAATACTTTTACCTGATCATCTTCTTGCAGGCGATGACTAAGGAATGTTGATGCGCCGCCATAACGTTGTTCGCCATCTTTATTTTCAAAACTGACGGTTCCGACTGTTAAGTGAACCTCTTCCTCTACTTCTGTTTGACTTGACGCAATTGAGTATAAACGCGGACTGGTATGGCGCAATAATAGAAGAAAGTTATCGGCAGTAACCACTTCATTGCCTTGTTCCGTGATCACGTCGATAATTTGATGGGTATTGGCAAAATCACGCAATGCATTCTTATCTTGTGCGAGTGTTAATAGCGCCGCGTTGTTAGTTAGTTGCGCATAACCTTCAACAAATGCAGGGTGCGTACTGGTCAATTCATAATGTTCGCTTAATGCATCTTTAAGTGTTATCTCGATATTATCGATAAGCACCAGTGTTTCAGGTGCAAGACCGAGCTTGGTGATTAACTGCTCGACCAGTAAAGGATCATTTTTAAACCATACACCCAGTGCATCACCTGCTGTGTAATGCAGATCGGATCCCTGCAGATCGATTTCGATATGAGAGACCTCTTTAGCGGATCTCTCCCCGCTTATTTTCTGACCTACCAATAAACTTGCCGTAAACGGGTTATGTTTATCATATTTATTGGCAGCTGCTGCGGTAGGTGCTGATAAAGCAACAGGCGCAGCCGCGACACCGCCTTTTTCGAGCGTTTGCTCTATGGCGCTTAATGCCTGTTCAAACCAGGCCTGTGTAACCTGCTCATAATCAACGTCGGCGTCTAAACGGTCAACAATTGCAGTTGCACCTAATGCGCCAATGCGTTGTTCAAACTCTTTGCCTGTCTGGCAGAAAAATTCATAACTTGAATCACCAAGTCCTAACACTGCAAATTTAAGGCTATTTAATTTAGGCGCTTTTTTAGACGCTAAAAACTGGTGCAGATCAATGGCATCATCGGGCGCTTCACCCTCGCCATTGGTGCTGGTCACGATAATCAGATGGCTTTCATCTTTGATATTCTTAACTTTGTAATCAGCCATTGAAACTAATCTATTGGCGATCCCTTTCGCTGTTGCCTGCTCGGCTAGCTGCTGGGCAACTCCTTTACTGTTACCCGTTTGCGAGGCGAACAAAATAGTCAGGCTCTGCCCTGAACTGACAGGCGCTTGTGCCGCAACGCTCTGTTGGCCGATGCCTGCTAAATAGCCACTGACCCATGCCGTTTGAACGGGTGTTAAATCGGCCATAGCTTGCTGCAGCTGGACAAGTTGCTGCTCAGACAGGGGCGAGGTTAAAGCCGAGAGATTGGTGAGTGCCATGACGCTGTTTTCCATGATTACATAAAGATGGTAATGATAATACGCACAGTTGCCATAACAATATAATAATAGAAATGAATTTTTTATAACCAAATGGAATTTAAAAACAGTTCAATGTTGTGCAGTTTCAAATTTATATTGTGCATTACTCATTTTATCTGCTTTGCAGGCTATCAATTTGATCCGCTTCATGGTTCCTTATTGAATTAGAGCATATACTCTAATTTGTTCGGGCCACTAAGTGAATTATTGATAATGCTAAACACACAAAAAAAGATGCGGATGATTGCTGTTGCATCGTTAATGGCAACATTTTTTGTTAATGCGCAAGAGATCCATTTTGCTGATGCATGGACTATTCTCCAGCAAAAAAATAACTCTATAGCGGCTCAGCGGGCCAATGTGACGCGCTACCAACAGTTAGAAAAAGCCGATGACTCTTTAGATTTACCTTCTATCACGATCGGGGCAAATTACACCCGATTGGATGATGATGTCACGCTATCCGGAGAGCAGGTTTTTGGTAGTTTAGATGATTCAAGTAAAGTAGCACTGGCTCAGACATTATCGCAAATAGGTGTTAATTTCGCTGATATTGCTGGAGCAACCTCTACCGTCACAGAAAAAAATATGTTCAATTCTTCGATTCGCGCAGTATGGCCTATTTTTACCGGTGGAAGAATTAGTGCCTCACACAGCTACGCGTCAGGGCGCACCGACGAAGCTATTGCTCTGCTTAAAATGGAGATGCAAGCCCGCTTTGAGGATCTTGCTAAATATTACTTCAGTGTGGTGCTTGCAAAAGAAGTAGTGGCAACCCGTCTGTCTGTAGAGCGCGGATTAACCCACCATAGAGACTTTGCAATTAAATTAGAGCAGCAAGGGCAGATTGCTAAAGTAGAGCGTCTGCAGGCTGAAGCCTCTCTGGCGAAAGCTGTTGTTGAGAGGAAAAAATCAGAAAAGGACCTCTATATTGCTTCTTCCGCCCTCACGGAAATTCTTAATCAGGCAAATAAAGTCATCCCGCAAAGCACGCTCTTTATTAATAGGACTCTCCCTCCACTCTCGGCTTTTACCGAACAGACACTAACAACATATCCCGGGTTGGATATTTTAAATGCAAAAGAGAAACAGGCCGCGAGTTCGATAAAAGCGGAAAAAGGAAAGTACTACCCGGAAGTGTTTCTTTACGGTGACCACGTGCTTTATGAAGATGACTCATTAGCAAGCGAAATGGCGCCGGATTGGTTTGTCGGTATCGGCATTAATATTCCACTTATGGAAAGAACGGGCCGTTTCGAAAAAATGCAGGCGGCTCATAGTGCAGTGCTGCAGATCCGCCATTTACGTCATCAGGCAAAGCAGGATTTGACCGTACTTGTTGAAAAAACATATTTTCAAGCAGAGCAGGCCATTGAAGAGGTGCAGGGGTTAGATTCCAGCCTGGCATTGGCGCAAGAAAACTTGAAGTTACGTAAAAAAGCCTTTAACCAGGGGTTGTCCACCTCGCTTGATGTGATCGATGCTGAACTTTATATGGCAAGCATAAAAACACAACAACAGGTTGCCCGTTTTAATTATGTTATTGCGCTAAATAGGTTACTTGCCCTAAGCAGCGAGATGTCCACTTTTACGCACTATGAACTAAACGCTTTGCAACGGATTAAACTTGAGGATAAATCATGAAATACGTTAAACCCGTTCTTTTTACCTTGATCGGCGCAGCAATTATTGGCTGGATAATTTATAGCTTTTATCTGGCTTACCAGCCTAAACCTGTCCGTCTGCAGGGGCAAATTGAAGCACAGCAATACAGTATCTCATCGAAAGTCGCTGGCAGAATTGAACAGGTGATGGTCAAAAAGGGTGATATGGTCAAAAAAGGTGATCCAATTTTCACTCTCTATAGCCCGGAAATTGAAGCTAAGCTTGAGCAGGCGATAGCCGCTAAAGAGGTTGCCGATGCGATGGCGATGCAGACGGAAAAGGGAGTGCGCGCGCAGAAGATTAACGCCGCAGAAGATCAATGGAATAAAGCAAAGTCGGCGACAAGCCTGATGGAAAAAACCTACCAACGTATTGATAACCTGTATCAAGATGGTGTTGTTGCAGAACAAAAACGCGATCAGGCGTTGACCCAGTGGCAAGCCTCTAAATATACGCAAAGTGCCGCTTTGCAGATGTATCAGATGGCAAAAGAAGGGGCGCGAAGCGAAACCAAACGGGCTGCTGCGGAAAAAGTACGTATGGCTGCCGGGGCAGTTGCAGAAGTGCAAGCTTATGCGCAAGACACCAAAATCATGAGCTGGTTCGATGGTGAAGTCTCTCAGGTACTTTTACATAGTGGAGAGCTTGCACCGCAGGGATTTCCGGTTGTGACCGTGATTGATATGCAGGATGCCTGGGTTGTTTTTAATGTACGGGAAGATCAGCTCAGCAATTTCCAGATAGGCAAAACATTTACTGCCTATCTGCCTGCACTTAACAAAAAAATTCAGTTTCAAGTTAACTATATTGCAGTAATGGGGGATTTTGCAACCTGGCGCTCCACAGATTCCTCTAAAGGATTTGATCTAAGAACATTTGAGGTAGAAGCCAAACCGCTACAACTGACCGATAAGTTACGAAGCGGGATGAGCGTGGCCATTGAGCTGTGATGGCTGATTCTAAACTTTCTCAATGGCATGTGCTGAGCAGTGACCGATGGTTGTTATCCAGTCTGACATGGATCCCTATCTTGCTGGCGCTGTCCATCTGGTGGATTTTTTCACAAGCGATAGCAAGGGATCTGCCTATTGGTGTGCTGGATTTGCAGCAGAGCACTTTATCAAGACAACTGATTCGGGAATTTGACGCCACTTCAGCGTTAAAGGTGGATCATGCTTTCAGTGATATTAGCGCCGCAAAAAATGCCTTTATTGGCAATGAGATATACGCCTATATGGTCATTCCTAAAAACTTTGACCGGGATATCCATCTTGCTAATCCTCCGCAGGTAAGCGTTTTTTATAACAGCCAGTTTATTCTGGTCGGTAAACTGATCAACAGCGCTGCACTGCAGGCGCATGGCACCTTCAATGCACAACTCGGCGCCCTTAAACAGCTGGCTAAAGGTAACAGCAGCGCGCTAAGTGCAGTTGCTAAAACAGTGGCTATTCGCAGTCAGATCACGCCGCTGTTTAATAAAAATTCCAACTACGCGCAGTTTCTTGTTTCCGCAATCGTGCCCGCTCTATGGCAAATCGCAATTGTGGTATCTACCATCTTGTTTTTAACTGCCAATCATCGTATTTCCGGCCTGAAAAAAATGGTGGGAGAAAAACCGCTTAAGAATTTACTGGCTATGGGGGGATTCTACCTGCCCATCTTTGTGGCTCAGGGCTTTGCTTTTCTTATTTTCTTTTATGCCGGCCTTGACTGGCCGATGGAAGGCAGTCTGTTGCCGCTGCTTTTTGCTCAGTTAGTTACGGTAATTGCCTGTATGATTATGGGCAATTTCTTTTTCTTCTTAACGCTTGATCCCGCCAGAGCAATAAGTTTTGCAGCCGGATTTACCGCACCCAGCTTTGCTTTTATGGGAGTCACTTTTCCTGTTACCGATATGAACACGCTCGCTCAATTGTGGCGTGGATTACTGCCGATCAGTCATTATATTGAAGCGCAAATCAGCCAGGTCAGTTACGGCGTAAGTGCATGGGAAACGATCAGCAGCTTTACGCCGTCCATGTTTGGCTATCTGCTGCCTTTGTTGCTGGTGTTGCTATTAATAAAAAAACATCTCAAAAAACTGGATCACAATAATGCGCCTATTTGAATTAATAAAAGCTGAACTTAAAGCGGTGCTGAGCAATCCTGTTATTGCTTTAACCGTCTTTGGCGGCGTGATCTTCTATTCATTCCTCTATCCTTTACCTTACGCTCAGCAAACGCCCAGGGAGCAGGAAATTAGCGTTGTTAATCTCGATAACAGCCAGACCAGCCGCCAACTTGAACGTATGGTCGATGCCACACCGCAGGTTAAAATAGTTAAACGGGCGCATTCCATCAATGAAGCTAAAGCGCAGTTACTGCAAGGTGATGTTAGCGGGATTTTACTGATCCCAGAACATTTTTACCGGGATCTATTATTAGGTAAAAGCCCGACACTTTCCTACGCTGGCGATGCTTCCTATTTCTTGGTCTATGGCACCATTGTCGAAGGGCTGGCCAACGCAGGAGGAACACTCGCCGCGAAGGCAAAAGTCACCCGGCTGATAATGGATGGTGTGCCATTGGATACAGCCAAAGAGCAGTACGCTCAGGTCAAATTAAATATGAAGCCAACTTTTAATCCTACGCTAGGTTATCTTAGTTATGTGGTGCCGGCGGTCTTCGTACTTATTTTGCAGCAAACCCTGATTATGGGCGTAGGTATCTTAGGCTGCATGGAAAAATTTATTGCCGGGTATTGGAACAAACACACCGCATTAACAATAATAACAATCAGAAGCTTAATTTTTGTCGCTATTTATTACCTGATGGCAATCTATTACTTTGGCTTCTGTTTTGATTTTTATGGCATCAACAAGCTTGCCTCGCCACTTATTATACTGGCCTTACTCGCTCCCTTCTTACTTTGCAGTACGTTTATCGGTATTTTCCTAGGGGCGCTGCTACCCAGAAGGGAACTGGTCACTTTTGTGGTCTTAATCAGCTCCATGCCGCTTATCTTTAGCGCCGGTTTTATCTGGCCCCTGGAAAGTGTACCGCTGCCGATGATCTGGCTGAGCAATCTGTTTCCCTGTACGCCCGCTATTCAAAGTTTTCTGGCGGTTAACCAGATGGGAGCTGAATTTTCACAAATTCTGCCGCAGTGGCAACTGCTTTGGCTGCAGGTATTTATCTGGGGGGCATTGGCTTATGTTGCTTATAGACGAGCTCAACGGATCCCGGTAAGGTTTCAAGCTGCTTTAAAAGGCAGAATTAAGCCTCTTGAAAAAAGAAATAATTCATGAAAACACGCGATAAAATAGTGCATGCGGCACTACAACTATTTAATGAAAACGGTGAGCGCAATATTACCACTAATCATATTGCCGCTGATCTGGGAATTAGCCCCGGTAATCTCTACTACCATTTTCATAATAAGCAGGAGATCATTTATGAGATTTTTGAAAGCTACTCAATGGAACTGTTAGATCACTTTACGCCGGTTGAGCCAGAGCAGGAAAGCCTGGTGCAGCTTAAACACTATCTCGATTCTATTTTTACTTTAATGTGGAAATACCGTTTTTTCTACGCCAATCTTGCGCAAATTCTGCAACAAGATAGGGTGCTGCATGAGAAATATCTGGCAGTACAGGAGATCTCGCAACTAAACTTACAAAGCATCTTTAAAACATTTATCGATCTGCAACTTTTCGCTCTCAAAGAAGAGGAGATACAACCGATTATCACCAACTTGCATCTGATTATTTTCAGCTGGCTTAGCTATCAGTCATCTATGCATTTGCAGTCAGAGGTTACCGAACAGGTGATCCAGCAGGGCATGCTGCAGATGACTGCGGTAATAAAGCTCTTTACCACCGATCTTGGTAAAGAGCAGATACTGTTACTCGAAGAGGGGATCCGAACATTAAATAAGGGATCAGAAAATTAACTTTGCAGATCCCTTATATAGACTAAATCCACTCATTAGATGAATAGAGAATGAAGTGTGCTTGTAGATCTGCAAACTTGCTTAAAGTTGTTGCTTTGATTTGTTATTTAATCGCGAGTTAACTGAAGTAGGTGAAATTGTTTTTAATGCAAGGCGTCGTGTAAAAGAGACCTGTCAGTTTTTAACTGACAGGTCTTAAGATAATAATCAGAGTTTAGATTGATTATGGTGTGTTAGTGTTGTCTGTTAATGTGAATTCACCTATTTCATCGCCATCGATATAGGAGAAAGTTAAACTGCTGTTGGCTTCGAATGATTTTAACACAAACTCATTCGTTGAATTATTCAGGTAATCAGAAAGACCCGAAGTGCCATTATTATCTTCGGTGATAGAGGTAACAGTGATCTTGCCCGTAGCTGTATCATAGCTAAAAGCACCCGATTCAGTACCTGCCCAAGAATCAGAGGCTTCACCATCATCTATTATTTGCTCCATGGTATAGGTCATATCATTATTAAATTGAAATGAAATATCCCCGTTGCTCCAACTGCCAATTAACGGCGGTAATCTGCCTGCATTAAAACGATTTAGGATAGTGTCTCTTGCGGATGCATCAAAGATTATTTCATCAATTCCAAACTGTTCCGCCCATACTTGTCTAACAAACCCTTCAAACTCAGCAAAGTAAAGCGTGCCGTCATGAGCAAAATGATTCCCCATGCTTTCAACTGATGCCGGAGCCGTTACTTTTATTAATGTTTGTCCATAAGCACTGATCTCGCTCCAAACGCCTGATGCTAACGGAGTTGAATCTTCCCAAAAGCTAACGCTTCCGTCGTCATTTGCTTTGGCTGTTATCTCGCTGTAATCATTTCCACTAAGGTGATGCCAATCCACCAGTAAGGTCGCCGTTTTCAGCTCCGCTAATGTTTGAATATATGCTTCTCCAGGAACTGCAGACGGAGGTTGGATATGGTTACATATTTCACCTAATTGGCTTTTAATCTGCTCTTGAGTATATGTTCCAGTATAATCATCACACCACGGATCAAGAGATTCCAGTCTGTAGCGGATGTTTTGAGTACCCGTTATTTTGTAGCCAAAAGATCCGTCATCGAAGGTTGCATCAGCGGCGATGCTCTTAGCCCAAGTTCCGTCACCATCTGTTTTATTGAGCACCAAAGCAATATTTAAACCGGATAAATCAATTTTACTGCCGGTAATTGTTTCATCGAACTGTCCATCTCCTATCGAATAATGCAATGTGATGGCGTTATCTGCTGCTGTGATCGATGAGATCAGTTCATTATTCTGGATCCAGCCTGCACTTTCCGAAAGCACCCATGTTTCTTGATCAGCCGATTCTTCAACGGGGTCTGTAGAGTATGCTGTTTCACTTACAAATTCGCCGCTAGAAAAATCAAATTCGTTAAACTGATCTTCTACGATATCACCGGCTAATTTAAGTGATCCGTATTCCAGTTCAGCAGTGCCATCATTGTCTGTATCTCCCCAAAACCAATTTAGGCCATCACTTGTCAGCAGTTCAATTAGATTCGCGACAATAGCTGAATTTTCTGCTTGATTTTGCGTAATCTGATCTTCAAGTTTATCTGCATCCAGTTTGATGAAATTGTTATCTATATCACTAGCAATAGAGGCTGCATCAAATTCAACCTCAAGATCAGCTACTTCAACTTGGATTTTAATTTCCACAAGCGCTGCAAAAACTTTATCTGTGATCAGTGTTATTAATTGATCTAGCGGGATGCCGACTTCCTCTGATGTGTCCAGCAATGTTTCCATGTTTGCAGCCATCACTTTGGCCGTTATCTGGGCAATCTGGTGTAGTTTTGCGAATTCAGCTTTGTCTTCATCACTGAGTGTTTTATCTGTTTTAGCTTCCACATAGTCTTTATTAAGAGCTATCTCTGTTCCCAATTTAGTTTGTAGAAGCTGTTCTGCTTCTACAACAGATCTTCCTTTTTCTACCTCATTTTGTACCATGGTGGTGAGCGGACTGACAAATGTATAACCTGCCGGCGCACTGAGAGTATAAGCCTTTAAAACTTCACCGGGCTTATCGGTATCGATTGTTTCATTGGCGATGACTTTGACTAACAACGGGTAAGTGTCAATCTGCAACTGAGTCACTCCTTTGAGAGTAAACTCACCTCCTGTGGTACTTGTTGCACTTGGCTCATCACTATCACAGTCTTTGTTGCCGTTTATATCTAAGCAGACCTCTGCCCCGATTAAATAACCATCAGCAGCCTTGCCCGATAAGCTTTTTGTGTCAGAAGCTGTCGCTAAGATAGATTCCGGTGTTGAAGAGCTGGAACCACCACAGCCAACTAGCGGGGTTAGGGTTAAAGCAAGGACAAGTGGATGAAGTCTCATAATGAATTCCTTTTTATTTTATGCAGATAGATGAAAAGTATGATAGCTAGCAAGCTAAAACCATCCCCATTTGGGTACAATAGTGTTGTAAGTTTTATATATATTGATATAGATCTATTTTAGTTGAGCACATTTGTTCATAGGGAGATGCAGATGCAGATGCAGATGGAAGATGGTCTTGTTGATGATTTGATAAAATCCTTGTATTGCGCGTTGGTGCTGCCAAACGGCTTTACAGACTTTTTAAATGAGCTAACTCTGCGTTTAAATCTACGTTCGGGGGCGGTTGTTATGCTTAATAATGAATTGCAATCTGCTGATATTGTTTGGGTTAAGGGACTGGATCTGATTAAGACTGCAGAATACGGTAAGCGTTATGGAGAACGGGATGGTCTGGCACAGCGTTTGCTGCAAGCCCCACCGGGTAAATTAATTGTCTTAGGTGAATATGAAATGGATCAAGGTATGTTATCTGATCCTGAATGTATGCTCGCTGTACAGGCGCTTGATGTTTATTATGCAGCAGCAGCTGTATTGGCCAGTGATGATTGTTGGAGCAGTAGAGTTTATTTTCAGCGTAATAGAGAGCAGGGGGAGTTTTCTCCAGAAGAGTGTTTGTTGCTGAATAAGCTTATTCCCCATATTCAGCATGCGATGCAGCTTTATCATTTAAAATTAAAGAGCGATAAACAACACTTTTTAAGCGAGTTGTTATTCGATCAGATTCTGTTACCCGTTATTTTATTGGATGAGCAAGGCTATGTAAGTCATTGTAACCAGCAGGCCGAACTGTTTTTTGCTCAACATCAATATTTGAAAAAAATCAATAAAAGCCTGCACTGGATAAACGTAAGAAGTAATCGACAAATTCAGCAGGCCATACAGAAATGTCTACGCGAGCAGACCACGCATCATCTGCAGCTGGAAATGCCGAAAGGCCTGTCCATAGTATTAACATTTGTACCTTTAGTTCATAAAAATAATAATGGGGGCGGGATCGCAGTGTTTATCTATAGTCAGAATCTGCTACCGGTTAATCAACAAGTCTTATGCGAACTCTATAATTTATCAACCAAGGAAGCTTTAGTCTGTAGTGAGTTAATCAGTGGCCGTTCACCTGCTGAAATAGCGGAAAACACTTATTTAAGTTATGAAACCGTCAGAACTTATATTAAACGTATTATGAAAAAAACAGACACCAGGCGGCAAAGTGAGTTGGTTGCCAAAGTATTAGCAAGCCCTGCTTGTAACTTAATGAGTCATACCCACTAATAAAAAAGGGACCTGCAAATTAATTTTGCAGATCCCTTTTGTAAATAATCGCAGAGGCTAGAAGTGTGCTTCCAGACCTGCAAATAGCCCTTTGTTTTCTTGCTTAAAGTTACTGATTTCAGCTTCCTGATGGCGATAACCAGCACGTACAGAGAGGTTTAACAGCATCGAGTCTGGATTAAAGGTATAAGCAACACCCATCTCGGCATCTGTTGCATTATCATCGTTGATAGAGCCGGCAATGATTTCAGCAAAAGCATGCATAGGAACACCTGGTATATGCAGTTTAGCTGCAGCGTAGCCTTGTCCGAGAGTCGCACTTAAATTGTTATAGTCAGTTTCTAGATCTGTGTAAGCCAGACCTAAATCAAACTCAACCAAGTCATTATCAAGTAGCTCGTAGTACAAGATGGCATTGCTAGCGGAGCTTTTAATTTCTGTTGCATCACTACTGTATTCACTGCTTAAATCTGAGTATTTAAGTTTTGCATTGGGGATAAGCGGCATAAAATGCTCGAATGCCAGATAACCTGAAAAATTATTGGTGTCATCAAATTCGCCCGTGTAACCATTGGCTGTATGACTCGTTGCTGTGGTGCGGTAATCAACTCCTGCATATACACCTAAAAAATCGGCCATAGTCGGCATGCTAATAACGCCCGCCACAACGGCTGCGCAGATCTGTTTTTTCATTGTTATTCCTATTTTATTTATTTGTTAATCTGTTTTGTTTTTGTGCATAGTGATCTTTTTTATCGGCGCGTCAACCGTGATCTCTTCACCATTATCAAAATATAATTTCAGAGCAACGGATTCACCGTCTTTAAGCGGTTGTTTTAATTCAAAAAACATAACGTGGTAACTGCCTGGTTGTAACGCTGTTTTATTTTTTGCTTTGATGCTGATCTGTTTAACTTGGCGCATTTTCATCAAACCATCTTGCATTAGATGATTGTGCAGCTCCACGCGCTGTGCAATATCACTGCTGGCTGCAATAAGTTTAACTTCTTCTTTATTGCTATTGTGAATAACCATAAAGGCCGCGCTATTTTTTGCATGGGGTGGCGTGGCGCGCACGTAAGCATTTTCTATGGTCAAGTTGGCAAACGCTGTGTTACTTATAAACAGAAAGCCGGCTATCAATAACGATAAAATAGACTTCATTGGAAATCCCTGTTTTTATTGAAGAAATAATAGTAGATGGCTATGGCAAGTAATATCCAAAATCCAAATTTAAAAATGAAGGTTAATGTGCTCATTAAAATAAAGCTTAAAATCATAATGAGTGCAATCACGGTCAAGCTAAGCACAGAGACACCAAACATGAATAATACCAATGCGCAGAGTAACAATGCGCCTATTTCAAGCATAAAAACTCCTTATACACAATGCACAGGGTACTTTGCATTGTGCGGATAGCAGGACAAATTCTTAATGGTAATTATTTGCCCTGCTGCTGATTAACCGCGTAACGCTTTTTCGCCACGTGCAATACCACAAACACCCGAGCGAACCACTTCTACTATTTCGCTGGTATCTTCAAGAGTTGCAATAAAAGCATCTAATTTAGAGCAGGTGCCGCTGAGTTGAATGGTATAAAGGTTTTGTGTGATATCAACGATTTGACCTCGGTAAATATCGACACAACGTTTAACCTCTTCACGCGTACCATTCAGGGTGCGCACTTTAACGAGCATCAGTTCTCGTTCAACGTGCGGACCTTCTGTTAATTCAGTAACGCGCAATACATCCACCAATTTATGCAGTTGCTTCATCATCTGCTCAAGCGTGGCAAGATCTGTCACCTCAGTGGTGATAGTCATGCGCGATAATGTTTTATCATTGGTAGGGGAAACAGTGAGTGATTCAATGTTATAACCACGTTGAGAAAAAAGACCGACAACACGGGACAATGCGCCAGATTCATTTTCAAGTAATACAGAAATAATACTACGCATCGGTTCTCTCCGTTTTGCTTAGGTACATATCTTCCATGTTGCCGAGTTTGATTTGCATAGGATACACATGCTCTTCCGGATCAACGAGAACATCAATAAAGACGACGCGATCTTTAAGTTCAATAGCACGCAATAATGCGGGTTCAAGTTCTTCAATTTTATCAACTTTAATACCGACATGATTATAAGCTTCGGCAAGTTTGACGAAATCGGGCACGCTGTCCATATAGGAGTGTGATTGACGACCACCGTAGAACATCTTCTGCCACTGTTTAACCATACCTAAAGAGCGGTTATTGAGCAGCACAATAATAACGGGAATCTTGTACTGCATACAGGTAGAAAGCTCTTGGATATTCATTTGAATGGAACCATCACCGGTGACACAGCAAACAGTTTTTTCAGGACGCGCAATTTTACACCCGATAGCCGCTGGCAGACCAAATCCCATGGTGCCTAACCCTCCTGAGTTAATCCACTGACGCGGCTCTTTAAAGGGGTAATAAAGTGCGGCAAACATTTGATGCTGGCCGACATCAGAGGTGATAATGGCATCACCGTGAGTTACTTTATATAAACTCTCAATAACTTGTTGTGGTTTGATATATTTATCAGATTTTTTATAAGTAAGGCAGTTTTTTGCACGCCACTCATTTATCTGATCCCACCATAAGTTGATTTTCTCACTGTCATTGCTTGCCTGGGTTTCTTCAAGCAGCTCCAGCATCTGCTGTAATACAATTTCGATTGAACCGACAATCGGTAGATCAACGTGGATATTTTTAGATATGGATGTCGGATCAATATCAATCTGCATGATTTTTGCGTTAGGGCAGAACTTATCGACATTATTGGTTACGCGATCATCAAAGCGGGCGCCAATTGCGAAAATAAGATCCGCATTATGCATCGACCTATTTGCCTGATAGGTACCGTGCATCCCGAGCATACCAATATTTTGTTTATGCTGACCGGGAAATGCGCCTAACCCCATTAAGGTGTTGGTCACGGGCAGATTGAGTTTTTCAGCTAACTCAATAACTTGTTTGGATGCGTTGGAAATAATTGCGCCGCCACCCACATAGAGAACCGGTTTTTTAGCAGCTAATAAAGCGGTTAATGCGCGTTTTATTTGCCCTTTATGACCGCGTAGTGTGGGGTTATATGAACGCAATTCAATACTGTCAGGGTATTTATAGGGAAATTTAAGCAGTGGATTTTGTACATCTTTTGGCAGATCGACAACAACAGGACCGGGGCGGCCAGTTGATGCCAGGAAAAAGGCTTTTTTAATCGCAACGGGTATCTCTTCTGCCGTGCGACATAAGAAACTGTGTTTTACAACAGGTCGAGAAACACCAATCATATCGGTTTCTTGAAATGCGTCATCACCAATCCAGTCGGTGGGGACTTGTCCTGAAATAACCACCAGTGGAATTGAATCCATATACGCGGTTGCAATGCCGGTAATACAGTTTGTAGCGCCCGGTCCTGCAGTCACCAGTACTGTGCCCACTTTTCCCGTTACTCTTGAATAAGCATCAGCCATATGTACGGCAGCTTGTTCATGACGGACTAAGAAATGTTCAATATCGCTGCATTGAAAAATTGCATCGTAAATATCTAATACTGAACCACCAGGGTAACCGAAAATATGCTCTATACCTTCGTCTTGTAGTGAACGGACAACCATTTCGGCGCCAGATAACATCTCCATAATAATACTCCTTTTATACAATTGGTAAATTGCGTCACTTCCCACCTGTATCGGGTGAGGGTGAACCTTGTTTTAAAATCAATGCCTGTTAACTTTACGTGTATTCAAAAATAATTGCACCAATAAAACGATAAAATTACGGCGTTTTTGCTTAACATTAGCAGGAAGAGCACAAAAAGGGAGGTGGCGCTTACAAAACTATGGGGCAGCGTAACAAAATGTGCCACTCCAGCCATTTGCTGTTAATAACGCCCTTATTTATTCCCGGCTAAAACAAAAAGGCTGAGCATCGCTTTGCCGATGATTTTTATTTTCTATCTGCACTATATATTTCCCTTCATATTGGTTAAAATTCGTCTCTTTTTATTATCTATCTAACTGAGATTTGTGATGTTTGAAGTCAACCCTATTTTAAATAAAGTAAAAGATCTAACTGAGCGCGCCGAGCTGCTCAGGGGGTATCTTTGACTATGAAGCCAAATCTGAACGTTTAGAAGAAGTTAGCCGTGAACTAGAGTCGCCAGATGTATGGAATGAACCGGACCGCGCGCAGGCATTAGGCAAAGAACTCAGTGCCTTGGAATTAGTGGTTGAAACCATTGATGCCTTAACCCAAGGTACAGAAGAGATTCAGATGCTGGTGGAAATGGCGGTTGAAGAGCAAGATCAAGATAGTTTTGATGAAGCGAACAATGAAGCAAATGCGCTAGAGAAAAAATTACAAACACTTGAATTCCGACGCATGTTTTCAGGCCAACATGATGCTAGCTCATGTTATTTAGATATCCAATCCGGCTCAGGTGGAACAGAAGCGCAGGATTGGGCGAATATGTTACTGCGTATGTATCTTCGCTGGGGAGAGGCGCACGGTTATAAAACCGAGTTGATGGAAGTCTCCGCAGGCGATGTTGCCGGCATTAAAGGTGCGACGATTCGTTTCTCCGGTGAATATGCTTTTGGCTGGTTACGCACCGAAACAGGTGTGCACCGTTTGGTACGTAAGTCGCCCTTTGACTCATCAGGTCGCCGCCATACCTCATTTGCCTCTGCCTTTGTTTATCCTGAAATTGAAGATGATATCGATATTCAGATAAATCCTGCCGATCTGCGTATTGACGTATACCGTGCTTCGGGCGCGGGTGGCCAGCACGTTAATACAACCGAATCTGCGGTGCGTATTACCCATCTGTCAACCAATATTGTGGTGCAGTGTCAAAACGAACGGTCGCAACATAAGAATAAAGATCAAGCAATGAAACAGCTCAAAGCCAAGCTCTATGAATATGAATTGCAAAAACAGAATGCTGAAAAACAGATCAGTGAAGATAGCAAATCAGATATTGGCTGGGGCAGTCAAATTCGCTCATACGTATTAGATGATGCACGGATTAAAGATTTAAGAACGGGTGTTGAAAGTCGCAATACGCAAGCTGTATTAGATGGTGGTCTAGATAAATTTATCGAGGCGAGCCTGAAGTCGGGATTATAGAGCAAAAAATTTAAAATTAGTTTTCCCATGCATCGCGTGGGGAAGAACATTAGGAAATAGGGAATACCATGTCAGAGCAGAAAAAAACTGAAGCACCTAAAGAAGAATTAAATGAAATGCTGGCACAGCGTCTGGCTAAGCTTGATGCGATGCGTAAAAAGGGACAGGCATTCCCGAACGACTTCCGCCGTGAAAACATCTCTGATAATTTACATACGTTATACGATGACAAAAGCAAAGAAGAGTTAGAAGAGTTAGCGGTTGAGGTCAGCGTAGCGGGTCGTATGATGATGCGCCGTGTGATGGGTAAAGCAAGCTTTGCGACGATTCAAGATATGGGCGGGCGTATTCAGGTTTACGTTACGCGCGATAATCTCCCAGAAGGTTTTTACAACACTGAATTCAAAAAATGGGATTTAGGCGATATTGTTGGTGCTAAAGGTGTTTTATTTAAAACGCAAACCAATGAGTTAAGTATTAAAGTCAGTGAAATCCGTATATTGACCAAAGCATTGCGTCCGTTACCGGACAAATTCCACGGTCTTGCCGATACCGAAGCGTGTTACCGTCAGCGCTACCTTGACTTGATTGCCAATGATAACTCCCGTAAGACATTTATTTTACGTAATAAAATCGTTAATGCTATCCGTCAGTACTTAAATGATCGTGATTTTATGGAAGTGGAAACGCCAATGTTACAAGCGATTCCAGGTGGTGCTACAGCAAGACCATTTGAAACTTTCCATAACGCATTAGATCTGCCTATGTATCTGCGTATCGCGCCAGAGCTAAACCTTAAACGTTTAGTGGTTGGTGGTTTTGAGCGTGTATTTGAAATCAATCGCAGCTTCCGTAACGAAGGGTTATCAACACGCCACAACCCCGAATTCACTATGATTGAATTCTACCAGGCTTATGCAGATTACATCGATCTTATGAATTTAACAGAAGACATGTTACGTACGATCACTGAAAATGTACTGGGTTCAAGCATTGTTAAATACGGTGAACAAGAGTTTGATTTTGGCGCACCTTTTATTCGCATCTCCATGAAGGAAGCGGTACTGCAATACAATGAAGGTATTGAAGCCTCTGAGCTGGAAAGCATGGAATCTCTTAAAGCATTAGCCGCGCGTTTACAGGTTAATCTGAAAGATAACTGGGGTGAAGGTAAGGTCTTAACTGAGATCTTCGAAGAAACCGCAGAGCACAAACTGCTGCAGCCTACATTTATCACTGCCTACCCAGCTGAAGTTTCACCGCTGGCTCGCCGTAATGATCAAGATCCAACTATTACTGACCGTTTTGAGTTCTTTGTCGGTGGTCGTGAGCTTGCTAATGGTTTCTCTGAGCTTAATGATTCACAAGATCAGGCAGAGCGTTTCTTAGCGCAAGTGGAACAGAAAGAGTCGGGTGATGATGAAGCGATGTTTTACGATGCAGATTACATCACAGCACTGGAGCACGGTTTACCACCAACAGCCGGTGAAGGTATCGGCATCGACCGTCTGGTTATGCTGTTTACTGATAGCCACACTATCCGTGATGTATTGTTATTCCCGCATATGCGTCCACAAGCAAAATAATGCTGAAAATGGGGATTTATCCTTATTGATAAAAATTTAGCCTCGCTTAACAGTGGGGCTTTTTTTGTCTGTGATTTAGTTCCTTTGGTATGATGTACAGCCTTGCCATTAAAAGACGGCCTGACCGATTGTTTATTGAAATTCAGCCAGACTAGAAATTTATAAGTAGCTTATTTTGATTTTGAGTTGATAGTGGTTGCGTATCTTCTCACAAAAACATAATATCCACAGTTAATTTTTAGTTATTGTTAAATAAGGATATTTTTATGAAAAATTTACTGTTTGGAACGTCATTACTGCTTGCTTTATTTTCGGCCAATTCAATGGCTGCCAATGATTTTTCTGGCTCGCGGCTCGGGCTCGGATTATCCAAAACATCAGTTTCAGACGGGTATTATGAATATAGATCTGAAGATTACGATTATGGAGATGGTTTTAAATTCGAGTACGGTTACGATTTCAACCAAATTGTTGGCCTTGGTGTCTCCTATGAAACGAATAATGATGACAATTTCTTTAATGGTGAACTTGAAGGTAGAGCAATTAAAGTTGGCGCCGATATCGGTTATGCTTTTCCTATTCAAGATGTTTTTCTTAAACCTTACGGCAAGATAGGATTTGTATCCTATTCAGAAGATTTTTCTATTGGTAGTGACAGTTCTGAATTCGATGATAGTAGTATATTTGCTGGGTTAGGCGTGCGTTTTCAATACAGTCATTTTTATACCGATCTGAGTATGGATTTTTATACGTTAGAGAATATAGATTTCGTACAAACCGCACTGACCGCAGGTTACAAGTTTTAAGCTAATAACCGTCGCTTATTGTTACTGAGCCTCACTTAACCGTGGGGCTTTTTTTTGTCTGTTGTTTCTCCGCTACGGTATCGCTCGTTTCTCACGCTCTGCGTGGGAATGCCTATCCGGCTAAGTGTTTGGTATAGCCGATTGGGCTTGTCGTAAGCTTGCGCTTGTGGCTTTTGTGTTAACTTTCGTTGTTGGTGGTTTCGCCCTGACGGCGAGTCACTTTTATTTGGTGGGTTTCGCTCTTTCCTCACGCTCTGCGTGGGAAGGCCTATCCGGTTAAGTTGTGTGTTAGTTGTTGGGGATAGCCGATTGGGCTTGTCGTAAGCTTGCGCTTGTGGCTTTTGGGTTTAACCTTTGTTGTTGGTGGTTTCGCCCTGACGGCGATCCTACTTTTTCTAAATGCCGAAAAAAAGTAGGCAAAAAGCGTCACCCCTAGCCATTTTTTAATCTCGCACTGCCCAAGCGTTTTTTAACGCAGCAGTTCGGAATGCACATCCCTGTGCATGCAAAGACTAATGAAATCATCCATGATTTCCTTTGCTAAAGTTGCCTCTCGGATAAGAAAAACGCAAACGGAAAATTTCGTAGCCGCATTGGCTGGATTATTCGTAAAAAAGATGTAGATACCCGATTTTTCTTGTCTATTTCCCCTCTATTATAATCGAATTTGAGGAGAATTAGCTTGCATATCAAACGGGCATTTACACAGTTTTATTTATAGCCTCATTTTGCTCGCTGCCTACCGTTGATAACAGTTAACTACAACAGCGCCAATTATTTACAGATCAAAAAAAGCTACCAAGGACATCTAAGCCTACTTCTATTGCTTTTTCTTCTAAGCTTGAAGTTGCATCAGCATTATTTTCATATTTATTTTTCTGTTCATTTTCCTGTTGATTATCAATGCTATTGTTTTGAGTGCGGTTGCTATTGAGTACCATATCCATATAATTTTCCATCTGTGGTTTAATTCTGTTGATAATGTTCTCCGCTTTAGCTTCCATATTTTTGAGTTTAGGTTCGTTATTTAGCAGATTTAATAAATGTATTTTTGTCCTTTTAAATTCATCAGGGGTCATTTTCTGTTGCTCTGGCATACTCCCGTCTTGTTCTATTGAACGTGTCATTGCCTGCGCCATTGAATCGATTTTTGTGTAATCAGCAGGAACGGAAATATTAAAAAGTTTTTCAGCGGGTTTTTTTTCTGTATTCATTTTTTTGATTGGTTGAGTATTAGAGAGAATTATCAATTTATCACCTAAATAACAATTGTAATCATGCGCAGATGCCAAATTGTTATCTTGTAAAACCGATCTATTAATAACCAGCTTACAAATATTGTCCTGATAATGATAAGCAGGAATAAAGATTTCTGCTTCATTTTCAAAAGCGTTAATAACCTCATCTGCTTCAATATAACGCTGATAATTTATTTTTTGTGTCTTATTTAATCCGTTATAAATAGTTTGAAACCCCGTTAATATAGAATCTATTTTTATTGTATCAAGGCTATATTTTTTCTCTGTGGGGTAAAATGAATAGATTTCAGTGGGGGTAGTAACCATACGAGAAAGTAATTTGTCATCCTTATAGAAAAGTGATACCGCTCTTTTTCCATAATCTTTAAACAATACGATTGTTTTATTGGTAGCGCCAAACGCACTCATTAGAGTGGCATTTGGTTTTACATCATACGTGATAGAGCCGTATTCATAAGGCAATGGTTTTTGCTCAAATGGAGGGAAAAATGCGAATGCACAGTTAGTGATGAGAATGAGAGATAGTGTGGTGAATATTTTTAACATTAGAGAAAATCCATTTTAGTTATCAAACAATTATCATAACAAAATAAAGATATAATTTCATTAAATTATCGGTGCTGTTTTATATTTTCCTTAATGCACCAAACCAATGCGGCTGCGAAATTTTCCGTTTACGTTTTTCTTATACGAACAATAACTTTAGCAAGGGAAATCAGGGATGATTTCACTAGGCTCGGCATGCACAGGGATGTGCATTCCGAGTCGGTGCGTTAAGAAGTTGTTGGGCGGATAAGATAAAAAAACGTTCGGAACGGCACTCTTTTGGTTACTTTTCTCTTGCTGTTGAGAGAAAAGTAACACGCCGTCAGGGCGAAAACCCAAACAAAGCAAGTTAAACCATCAGCTTCAAGCGAAAGCCTGCAAACAAACCAAATCAGTAATGTGTTTTTTAAGACAAAGTCGCCGACAGGGCGAAAACCCAAACAAAGAAAGTTAAACAATCAGCTGCAAGCGAAAGCCTGCAAACAAACCAAATCAGTAATGTGTCTTTTAAGACAAAGTCGCCGTCAGGGCGAAACCCCAAACAAAGAAAGTAAAACCATCAGCTGCAAGCGGCAACCTACAAAGAGATTTATTCGGTCATGACGTATTTAAAGCTCTTCAAAAAATACTGATCTGAATATGCATTCCCACGCGGAGCGTGAGGAACGAGAAATAGTGGCACGAACAAAGCTATCTTTACTTTAGCTTCTCTTGCTGTTGAGAGATCATGACTTCCTCGAACTGCGAAACTGCGTTTCGGTTTCTCATCGTCTACTCGCCGACAGGGCGAAACCCCAAACAAAGAAAGTTAAACCATCAGCTGCAAGCGAAAGCCTGCAAACAAACCAAATTAGCTATGTAGTTTGAAGGTTTTGCAAAAGAGAATGCGATAAATAGCAGACAAAAAACAGCCACTGGTAAGTGGCTGTTTTAATTTTACAGAAGGATAATCAATCGCTGTTTATATCTTAAACTGGCTTACCAGTTTATTAAGTCTTTCACCTTCGTTTGAAACATTAAGGCTAACAGCTTCAGCTTCTTTACTGCTCTGTGTTAGTACATTCACAATCTCTTGAATGGCATAAATATTGCGGTTAATCTCTTCCGTTACTGAGCTTTGCTCCGTGGCCGCAGTGGCAATATGTGTGCTCATATCATTAATCGAATTTATTGCCGTTGTGACCGAGCCTAAACTTTCAGAAATCGCTTGAGATGAATCAATAGAGCGAATGCTTCGCTCTTGGCTGAGCTCCATAGAGTTAACTGAAAGTGCAACTAAACGATGCAGTTCAGTGAGCATTTCATTAATCTCTAAAGTACTGGCTTGTGTGCGGCTGGCAAGATTACGTACTTCATCGGCAACCACGGCAAACCCTCTGCCTTGTTCACCCGCACGTGCCGCTTCAATGGCTGCATTTAATGCGAGTAAATTAGTCTGCTCCGCGATGGCGCCAATCACAGAGAGGACATTGTTGATTTTTTGCGATTGCTCACTCAATGCATTCATACTGCTAGCAGCACCATCGATCTCTTCTACGAGCGCTGAAATTTCAGATAATGAGGTATCAACGCACCCTTGAGCGCGGACAACATCCTCGGTGACAGCTTGCGTGGCATCGGCGACTTGATTGGTATTGCTGGCCACTTCATGAGCCGTTGAAGACATTTCAGTGATCGCAGAAACAACTTGCTCTGTTTCATTATTGTGACTCAGCAACTGCGAAGAGATCTCCTGACTTTGCCGGTTCATATCTGAGCCTGCTTGATTAATTTCAATTGTTGCTGAGTTGATCTCCCCTATTGTATGTTGCAGTTTATCGATGAACAGATTAAATGACTGACCGAGTTGCGCAATTTCATCACTGCCGTGCACCGTAAGACGCTGCGTTAAGTCGCCTTCACCTTGCGCTATATCATTGAGGTTATCAGCCATACGTTGAATTGGGTTAACCATCTTTGCGGCTGCAATGAAGATAATAATCACAGTTACAATGATTAACACAATTGATAGCAGTAAAATCTTCATCATCTGCTCTTGTAAAGATTGCTGTGCTGTTAGCGCATACTTATTGATAACTGCATCAATATCATCAATATAAGCACCCGTACCTAACATCCAGTTAGTGCCCGGTAACATGATTGCATAGCCGAGCTTCTCAATGTTAATTGGTGAACCGGGTTTTTGATAAAAATAGGAAAAAATACCATCGCCTTTTTGCGCCGCATTAAGTAAGCCGACGATAATTTTGTTGCCTTTAGAATCGGTCATATCTAATAGTTTTTTTCCTTCCAATTCAGGCTTAAGAGCATGAAAAACATTAACACCTTGCGTGTCATAAATATAAAAATAGCCTGCATTGCCAAAGGTAATATCACGTAATGCCCCTTTAATATCACCCTTATCTGCGAGGGATGTTTGATAGGAAACGATACTCGCTGCCACTTCAGTTACCTCTTTGAGTTGTTGTTTTCTCTCCTTAATTAAAGCGCTGCGAAATTCTGCAATATCATGGTCAAGTGCGTCAACTTCAACAGTATAAGAGACTGACATAATCGAAATTAGAATAATAAGGAGAGGCAATAGTGTAAGTAATAGTAATTTATTAAGTAGATTAAATTTAGGCATAGCGGAACTCACAACAATTAGAATGAATTGTTAGCTTATACTTTAGTAAATGCTGCGTCAGTGATAGGGCTCTAGTAATGTTGGTAAGGGAGTAAAATATTGTGATTAATGACTTGTTACCTGCAAAAACCTTAACTCAGGTAATTAAGTGTTAGCTTTGTTCCAACACTACCATACTACTTTATTTCTCCCTTGCGCCTTACCTTTGAACAAAGCAATATCTGAGCGCTTGAGGGTGGCATCAAAAGATTCACCGGGTTCTACTTCAACAACGCCAATCGTTGCTGTGATTGCCATTTGCGTGCCGTTGACTTTAATCTCTAACTGGGCAATCGCCTTGCGGATTTTTTCTGCCAATATGGCTGCACCATGCAGCTTTGTTTCAGGTAATAACACAATAAACTCTTCGCCTCCCCAGCGAGCGAGTTTATCTTGATCGCGAATGTGCTTTTGAATGGTCAATACACATTCTTTAAGCATGATATCGCCAGCCTCATGGCCATGTTGATCATTGACGTCTTTAAAATGGTCTAAATCTAGCGTTGCTAGCGAGTAAGGGATGCCGTTACGTTTAAATCGCGCTTCCTCTTGCTCAATCACTGGGTAAATACCGTGGCGGTTAGCCGTTTGGGTAAGGGAATCAGTATGTGCTAACTGTTGCAAATGGGTGTTCGCTTGAGCGAGTGCGTTAGTTCGCTCAATAACTCTTTTTTCAAAATAAAGGATCATTTTTTCTAGCGCCAGATTACGCCTTTTAAGTTGCCTACCTAGATGATTGCTTAGCACAAAGCCCTGATTAAATTTTATGCCGGTCATATAGCTTTGTGAGAGCACATAAATGGTTAAGCCAAGACTGGAAAAGTAACCGGTTTGAATAAATTCATGAGCATATAAGATGTCATTTATAACGCAGAATGCGAAAACAAAACTACCGAACAATAAGGCCTGTGCTCCCTTTTGTTGTGCATGGCAGGCTTGCGCTGTAATCAAAAGAACATAGGCAATATATAGGGGGGTTAATAACTGCATCACTAATAAGATAGTAGAGGTACTTTCAAGCTTCTGAATGACCAGCATTAGAGTTAACAGCAGCGCTGTGCCATAACTTGCGATAACTACCCGTTTATTAAAATAGGCTGAAAAAATGAGATAATTAAAATGTATGATTAATGGGGCTGCGAGAAAAAAGGTGAAATATTCGATTCTAACTAACTGAGCAAGCGTCAAATTAGGCAGATAGTTTAAAATAAGATAGTTTTGTACAAAAAACTCCCGTAAGCCAAGGGTAAGACAGAGTAATGCAAAAACTAGCGGCAGTGTATCTGACTTTCTCTGCGTAAAGAGGATCAGGTTATACAAGGCGATGGCTAATAAGAAACCGCCGAGCAACATGCTGTGCATTGAACTTAGTTTTTGCTCTTGAAAAAGTGTTTGTACCTTGCCCATTTTTATGGAATACCAGATCCCTCCCGTGTTGTAATCATAGTTGGCGACATGAAAGGTGAGATCAATGACCGTTTTATCTGTAGTTAACAGCAAAATTTGTGGCTGGTAAGCGCCTGTTGTCTGCGCTTTAGTTCGCCCCGCTTCACCGACGAAGAGTGATAATTCATTATCTACATATAAACGGTAGGCGGTACCAATAGTTGGTAAACTGATTGCCAGCGGCTCAGCTGTTTTTCCTATCGTAACCTGCAGATAATAAGTCCCATAACCCTGATCTGAGTTGGCTTGTGCATCGAATTGTTCAAGATTCCAGTATGCAGGCACATTGATCGGTTGCCCCTGTGAATGACGCGCTTTTATCTGCTCAATAGATAAAAATTCATTATAGAAAAATAACCATTCACCGTTTAAATTTACAGACTGATCTTTTTCAATGGCAGTAGAAATATCAATAGCGCCGTTTTTTGCTTGGATAGAGAGGATATTCGTGACGCCGCGCTGCGCAGTGTATAAGAGAGCAATTACACAGAGGATGAAAAAACTTATCACTGTCACACTATAAGTATAAGGTTTTGCCATTGGATTTAATTATCCTAGTTTGTTTTGTTTACTTCTTTATCGCCTGGTTATGGGTAACAACCAAAGCAAACCGGCTCTGCTTTGTATAATCATCAGTATATGGCTGAAAAAACAATTTCGAAAGGTTAACACACCCTGTTATTAGTGATGAGGGAATTACTCTTGCTTGAAAAAATAATGGGATCGCGTCTTGCTTTTTGCATTCATTTCACCAAATCGATATGGCCACGCAATTTACGTTTATGCTTTTTTTATACGAATAACAATCTTAGCAAGGGAAATCATGGCGCGAATTAAACGACAGTTTAGGTTTATAATACCAAAGGAACTAAAAAGGTGATCAGTCTAGCTTGTTAAAATCCACACTAACTGCGTTGTGAGTTTTGAAGTGAGAGTAACTATCTCCTGCAACTCACGCCTTGTTAGTGCTAATTTTTCCTGCGCCATACTTGATCACTTCATTAATTCCTTTGGTATAAGAAGTATTGATCGTATTTAATTCTGCCTTTTTTATTTTTTTAAGCAATTTATGCATCTTTCTCTTTTTTTGAACAATTCTTACACTTTCTATTGTTAATCTAATGGCGAATGTTTAGAAAAATAGGAGAAATTAATGAATATTCGTTCCAATGTAATAATTGTACTAGCGCTCTTTACTGTCGCTGCCAGCCAGACTTATGCCGCAGATAGCGTTCAGGAAAATGGAAAAAGACCTCCTCGTCCTAGTTTTGAAGAGGTTGATAGTGATAGTGACGGCGAAATTGATTTTGATGAGTTTTCGTTACAAGAGCTACCTCATGGTGATCATCAAACTGTTTTTGCAGAGATAGATACAGACAGTGATGGTGTTATCAGTAATCAAGAGTACAGCGATCATAAACCACCTCGTCCCCAAAAACGTTAATAAAGGAGTTCATATGGTTAGTTCAATCAGTTCTGGCATGTCAATGCCACCGCCGCCGCCACCACGTTCAGAGCAAAAGTTAAGTGAGCAGCAGCAGACATTGATTTCTGATACTTTATCAGAGTTTGATCCTGACAATTTAACCCAAGCAGATGCAATCAGTATCGTTGAAGCGTTTACTGAAGCGGGGATTAAGCCAGGAAATGAAATGGAGTCTGCAATCTCTGAACTTGGTTTTGACGGAAAAACAATTGGGGATTTAGCCAATGTTGAGGGGGGTGATAGACCCGCTCCACCTCCACCACCTCAAAGCTCAGTAGAAATAAGCTCTATGGTAAGTTATTTGGGCTCACTCTTAGAAGAAAAGCTTGCATCTATTAATGGAAGTGAACTAAGTGATCAAGATAGGCAAGATATCTATTCTCAAGTGATGGAAAAGTTTGACATCGAAGAGGGAGATTCGATTATCAATACAACAGCATAATATTCAATAACCTCATTTTATCTCCTCTTTTATTACCAAACTAGCTCAATATGTCGATTCCTGCATATTGAGGTAGCTTGGGTACTGATAGTTCAGGAGGGATTCTTGAGGTTAGAAAAATTAACTCGGTAGCATTTTGCAGTGATTTTTCATAACCAATAAATATCAGACAAAAAAATATCCGCTCGAAAGTGGGTGTTTTTTCAATTCGTTTATATCCTAAATTTGCTTACCAGTTGCCTAAGTTTCGCACCTTAGTTTGAAACATTAAGGCTAACAGCTTCCGCGTCTTTACTGCTTTGTGTTAGTACATTAACAAGCTCTTGAATGACATAAATAATAATATGCTTATGTACTTTACTCAGGCAATAAGAGTATACGTTGTCTTTTGCTTAAAGAACTTGGGGCGTGGACTTCAGTCCACTTATAAATAAAAAAGAGGGGTGCTTTGCCCCATTGTAAGGGGACTAACTGAGAGTATGCCTACTCTGTCTGAATACGGTCAATAATTGCGGCTTGTAAACGTTGTTGTTTTTTCTTGCTACTTGGCCGATACCATACACTGAGTTCTGCGCTATCTCTTAAAAAATCGATGCGGTTAACTTTAACATTGACGATATCAAGTCCAGTACGCATCGCCAAATCTGAAATTAGGTTATTGATATTTTCAGGTTTGATATTTTTGATTTTTTCGTACTGTATTACCTGCTCGGGATAGCGATGACCGAATAAACCGGAGTCGATAATATATGCCACAGCACATAACATGGCGTTAAGGACTATCAGTTGCGCTATGCTAGTTTTAGTAACCGCTGTTAATAGGGCAATCGCAATTACCAGAAAAAGATAAGTCATCTCTTTTATCGATATCGATTCTGTTCGGTAACGCAGCATGGTAAATACGGCAAACAGTCCAAATGCAAACCCCATCGACATATCGACTCCGTGAAGGAAATAGATTACAACAAAAACACCTGTACCGAATAACATAAAGGATGCTGCAAAGTCGGCATTTTTTGTGATCCGAAAATAGCATCCGTAGCTCAGAAATGCGATGAAAAACAGTGTAATGGAAAAGCGAATAACAAAAGCAAAGTCGAAGACTGACATAGTGTAAATACTCCTAGATTGTGTGTAAGTGAGTGTTAATGGAATTGTATTGCTGCAACATGTTGCTGAGCTTATTTAGGGTTGGTTTAAAACGGTTTGATTTTATTTCTGTTTGATGTAAAAGCGCGCAGCCTATGCAGTATTTGCTGAAAGAAAGGGGCGACATTGGTGTGTTTTCTTGCAGCGAATAAAACGGAGAATCTTTCGATTTTCTTGCCTGTTTGAGTTCAGCAATGCAGATATTGGGTAGCTTAATTTTATAATTTAGATCCAGTGCATACCATAAATTAAAATCGATAGTTAAACGCTCGGCTGTTTCCTCATTAGCTAAGGCAATGCGTTGATAGCCACTGTATTGAGATACTTGCATCTCTTTTAAGGGGATACCCACAGAGTCAAAAATAAAGTCATCCGCCACTGGAGATTGGGATAGATCGTTAGCAATGTTAATACGTGTTTTGTGGGTGCGGCCTTGATTGGTTTTATGTTTCACTTCTAAAAATGAAGTTTGTGTATCGACATACTGTCTGTGACGAACTTTAAAGCGACTCAGTTTGCCATTGTGATGGTCGTGATAAAACTTCATCGGCAGTGTGTCGTAATACTGGTTATTATAATTCGAAATCCGCTGACCATTTATTTCTAATACGCGATATGAGTGCTGTAGTTGAGTCAAAATGTTCGCAAGCCCAGAGACTGGCAATAAAAATTTACTGTCAACACGATTCATTAAATTCGCATTTTTCAAATCCTTCAATCCATAGGGCTCGATGTGTGATAACACCTTGTTAATACTGTGTAAATACATAAAACACTGCCTCTTTTGTATCGTTAATCTGCTGATTAACTCGGTCTTAAAAAAGCAACCTGCCTAATGATGAGTTCGCTAAATCAGCTATAGATTAATAGTTAATTGTGTAAGAAATAAGGAACAAGTAAGGATTAAATAAGGAAAGGATAATATATTTCTGAACACCGATGCGAAGGCATCAAATAATCAGATTGCAGGAGCTAAAAGCAATCGTCGATAGTCACGCTTCCATCTTTCATTGTTTTTCCACTCTTTTTGCACATTT
This sequence comes from Psychromonas sp., assembly GCF_047632995.1. Taxonomy (GTDB): domain Bacteria; phylum Pseudomonadota; class Gammaproteobacteria; order Enterobacterales; family Psychromonadaceae; genus Psychromonas. The sequence continues at coordinate 36,031 of NZ_JBLIEK010000006.1, read as the reverse complement.
TCTGCACATTGTTTTATTACATTACTGATGATTATTGGCGACCAGTTCAGCGTCATTCCACTCAATTAATTCAACTCAACTACATAGGAAGTTATTATGATCTTTAATTGCAAACCTCGGCCATTTTCCGATTCATCTATAATACGAAAATTTATTTTTGCAGGGGTAGTCATTAGCTCGGTGTTAATGATTACAGCTTGTGGAAGCGGTGATTCAGAGACAGAAGATGCGGTTGATACTAGTGTTGATACCAGTACTGACGCTGACTTTGAAATCTCTGACTGGAGCGACGAAACGCACAGTAAAAGTGCTGAGCCTAATTTTGATGAAGTATTTGATAATACCCAAGTTAAACGTCTCGATCTGGTGATCAGTGAAGCGCATTGGCAGAGCATGTTAGATGATATGACTAGCCTGTACGGTGAATTTGGTCAATCCACTACTGATGTTAACCAGCCCGTTGTGGGGGGAGAGCCGCCAGTTGCTGGTGGGACCGAGGCAGTTGCTAGTGTTGAGGACTCAGACAATCCTATCTTTGTGCCTGGAGATGTTTTTTACAATGACACGCAGTGGTATAAGGTCGGATTACGTTTCAAGGGCAACTCAAGTCTGCAAAGCAGCTGGGAGCAAGGAATATTGAAACTATCCTTTAAACTTGATTTTGATGAGTATGAAGATGATTACCCGCAGATAGATAATCAACGTTTCTATGGCTTTAAAAAATTAAGCCTAAAAAACAATTATGATGACAAATCATTTTTGCGGGAAAAAGTTGCCGCTGACGTTTTTGCCAATGCCGGCCTTGCTGTATCACATACAGCTTTTTATGCCTTGTATGTTGACCATGGAAATGGGCCGGTCTATTTCGGATTATATACCTTGGTCGAAGAGGTTGATGACACTGTGATTGATACTCAGTTTGCTAGCGATGAGGGCAACCTTTATAAACCTGAAGGTGATGGAGCCAGTTTTATCGATGGCACCTTTAACGAAACGGATTTTGAGAAAAAGACCAATGAAGATGATAGCGATTGGTCGGATATTCAGGCGTTATTTAGCGCATTACACGATGATCAAAGCTCTCCTGCAATATGGCGAGCAAATTTGAATGCCGTTTTTGATGTTGACCTGTTTTTGAAATACCTCGCTGTTAACGGTGTGATACAAAATTGGGATACCTATGGCCGCATGACCCATAACTTCTATTTATATAATGATCCCAGCACAGCTAAACTTACCTGGATCCCTTGGGATAATAATGAAGCGTTGCAGGAAGGAAAAATGGGTGGTGCGTTAGCATTAGATTTTTCAAATCTTGAAAGCAATGATTGGCCATTAATTGCCAAGATAATGGCTGATGATGTGTACAAGGCACAATACGATCAGTATCTATTAGAGGTTATTTCAGATGCTTTTGAAGCGGGGACGATGGAATCTTTATACGACAACTATGCAGCTTTAGTCGTAGCCTATGCAGAGAATGAAGTAGAAGGTTATACGTTTCTAAATGGAATCAATGATTTTAATCAGGCGATTGCCGCACTAAAAGAGCATGTTATTGATCGTCAGATTGCTACAGATGATTATTTATATCAATAGTTTACCCGTGTGATATAGCTGTTTGCTGAATTAAGATCTATTGCCTGAATATTTTGGGGATAGATCTTAATTGTTTTCGCTCCTAACTAAATTAATTATTGGTCATTAACATGCGTGTTGATGAGTAATGTTTTTCGTTAAAGTCGTAAAAAAGTTAGTATGATTGTTATGACTACATTCGTAATACTTTCAGGTTTATATGATGGGATTGATTGCAATGAAAATTCACAACAAACTCTTTTTGATACTGTTTAGCTTCAGTCTGTTATTAGTGACTGCCTTGGTTTTGTTAATACAATGGAGTATTGGCAAGGGCATGATTGAATATGTGAATAGCAAAGAGATTGAGACATTAAAACCCTTAGTTGTAGAGCTTGCAAGTGAATATCAAAAAGTAAACAGCTGGTCAACAATAGAGGGACAGCATAAAAAGTTTGCAGATTTGCTGTTTTTAAAGCTTAAAGATAGTGCGTTTATACAGCCACCGCCGCCAGCAGATGAATTTAGGAAGCCGCCGCCAGTAGAATTTGGAGATCCCCCAGAATTTAGGCCACCACCCGCAGAATCGAGAGGGCCACATCGACCGCCTAGAGATCGAGCAGGTTATGCATTACTCGATAATAAGCAAAACCTGATTGCCGGACGCTATCGTGAAAATTTTAAATACACTAACATTGCGATTACTGTTGATAATATAAATGTTGGCTGGTTAGTTATTCCGAAGCGCAATCAAATAACCGATGGTTATGCATTGGATTTTATCGAGCAGCAGAGGAGTTATTTGTGGATTATTGCGTTAACCGCCATGATCTTAGTTGTATTGATAACTCTGCCGCTTGCACACCATTTAGTTGGACCTATTAAGTTGATCATGGTGGGGATGCATAAATTAACTCAAGGTAACTATCAGCAACATATTAATTTGCAGAGGCAGGATGAGTTGGGTGACCTAAGCCGTGATTTTAATGAGTTAGCGATAACACTTCATGAAAATGAAAGCGCTCGGAAACGCTGGCTGGCCAATATATCGCATGAATTGCGCACACCAGTTGCCATTTTACGCGGTGAGTTGGAAGCGATGCTCGATGATGTCAGACCGCTGAGTAAAAAAAATATAGATTCAGCCAATGATGAGGTTAAACACCTCCAGTATCTTATCGATGATCTGCATCAACTAACCAGCGCAGATATCGGCGGCATGCATTATAACAAGAAAACCGATAATCTGACCTTATGGGTTAGCTCGGAAGTTAAGAAATATAGCAGCTATCTGGCAGATGCAGGCATCAAGCTGGTGGTTGAAATAGAAGACGCACAGGCAGAGGTTTTTGCGGATACTATTAGATTAAGCCAACTGTTTGATAACCTGATTAACAACTGCATTAAATATGCAGATGCAAGTTTGGTCAAAATATCTCTTGCAGTAGATGGAACGCCAATCAAACCATTGGTAAGAGTAAAAGTGGAAGATAATGGTGTGGGTGTTGCAGAGCAGAATTTGCCGAATTTATTTGAATATTTATATCGCGTTGAAAACTCCAGAAATCGTAAAACTGGTGGATCAGGACTTGGGTTATCTATATGCGCGCATATTGTCGCCGCACATCAGGGTGAAATTTCAGCTGAGCAGTCCAGCTTAGGTGGATTAGCTATTGTAATCGAACTACCGTTAAGTAAATAACTAAGAGAATGTAGCATGTCAAATTCAATACTGATTGTAGAAGACGAAATAAAACTGGCTAATCTGTTAACGGATTACTTCAAATTGACTGAGTATGAGCCTTATCAAATTCATCACGGAGATGAAGTCATTGCCTGGGTGAAAGCGCATCAACCTACCGTTATTCTACTTGATATTATGCTGCCCGGGAAAGATGGTATTGAACTATGTAAGGAGATCCGCCAATTTTCAAATGTGCCAATATTGATGGTTACCGCAAAAGTTGATGAAATAGATAGGCTATTGGGGTTAGAGCTAGGCGCTGATGATTATATTTGTAAACCTTTTAGTCCTCGAGAGGTGGTGGCGAGAGTTAAAGCCGTTTTAAGAAGAGCACAATCAACAGATATTATTAATCTCGCTCTTACTCTTGATGAAGATCGTTTGCTGGTGAGCTTTAATGCTCTGCAAGTCTCACTCACATCCGTGGAATTTCAATTATTGAAACCCTTAGCAGGTAAACCCGGCCGCATATTTACACGTGAGCAGCTTATGCAAAATATGTACTCAGACTACCGTATTGTTAATAATAGAACCATTGACAGCCACATTAAAAAGTTAAGAAAAAAATTGGCGGATATTAGTCAGGGAGAAGATTTAATCCAATCCGTTTATGGTGCGGGTTATCGCCTTATTTTACAATAATATCCGCAAACGATTTGGGAATGTAATTCCCGCTTAAAAGCAGGCTGTCCTGTCATAAGGAGCTGTCATCTAAATAGATTACTCTGCAGCTGTAAATTTTAGGCAAAAAACACCCGCTTAAAAGCAGGCTGCCCTGTCATAAGGAGCTGCCATCTAAATAGATTACTCTGCAGCTGCAAATTTTAGGCAAAAAACTTTCGTTACAAAATAAGCGCTTAAAAGCAGGCAGTCCTGTCATAAGGAGCTGTTATCTAAATTGTAGGCAAAAAACTTTCGTTACAAAATAAGCGCTTAAAAGCAGGCTGTCCTGTCATAAGGAGTTGTCATCTAAATTGTCAGCGAGAGATTACTCTGCAGCTGTAACTTCGATGTTAACAATAGTAGATACGTCAGAGCCAGTGTCTGCAAATAGGCTATAGCAGTTTTGTATTACCTGGTTGTAAATTTCAGGCAAAAAAATACCAGCTTAAAATCAGGCTGTTCTGTTATAAGGAGCTGTCATCTGAATTGTCAGCAAGAGATTACTCTGCAGCTGCAAATTTCAGGCAAAAAACTTTCGTTACAAAATAAGCGCTTAAAAGCAGGCTGTCCTGTCATAAGGAGTTGTCATCTAAATTGTCAGTGAGAGATTACTCTGCAGCTGTAACTTCGATGTTAACAATAGTAGATACATCAGAGCCAGTGTCTGCAAATAGGCTATAGCAGTTTTGTATTACCTGGTTGTAAATTTCAGGCAAAAAAATACCCGCTTAAAAGCAGGTATTTTTGTCATCTAAATTGTCAGCGAGAGATTACTCTGCAGCTGTAACTTCGATGTTAACAATAGTAGATACGTCACTGTGTACTGCTACAGCAATTTCGTAAGTACCAGTGTTGCGTAGCGCGCCTTCAGGAAGACGAACTTCACTTTTAACTACAGGAACACCAGCAGCAGTGATTGCATCTGCAATATCACGCGTACCGATTGAACCAAATAATTTACCTTCATCGCCCGCTTTAGAAGTGATTACAATCGCTTCTAATGCAGCTAATGTTGCGCCACGTTTTTCTGCAGCAGCAAGGTTTGCAGCTTGTTTAGCTTCTAATTCAACACGACGTGTTTCAAAAGCAGCTAAGTTTGCTTTGTTTGCTGGAACAGCTTTTTGTTGTGGGAAAAGAAAGTTACGTGCGTAACCTGATTTAACCTCAACTTTATCACCAAGTTTACCAAGGTTAGTAACTGTATCTTGTAGAATAATTTCCATAATATATAGCTCCTATTTACTTGTGTAAATCTGTGTATGGTAAAAGTGACAAGTAACGTGCACGTTTGATAGCGCGCGCTAGTTGACGTTGGTATTTAGCACATGTGCCAGTAATACGGCTAGGTACAATTTTACCACTTTCAGTGATGTAATTTTTTAACGTAACAACGTCTTTGTAATCAATTTCGCTAACACCTTCTGCGGTGAAACGACAGAACTTACGACGGCGGAAGTAACGAGCCATGGTATTTCCTCAAATTTGTTCTATGTACTGAGCATGCAAAACTAATTTACCAAGGTTATTTTTACTTTGGTGATAAGTGATAAAACCACTTACTCTTATCTGCATACCTTTCGATAATTTATTTTTTAACTGATCAGCTAATGTTCCACTTACTGCAACGGGCATATAACAAAAAACGTTGCGTGGTAACTCAGCTTCTTTTTGCATTGAACGATGTTCAATCACGAAATTGCAGTGTTCAATACCTGCAGGACTATTTTTGAATGTAGGCTTTTCAGTCACTACACCAGCAAGTCGCAAAAAGTTATCAGTCACTAAGTAGCTTATGCTTCAGCTGTTGCTTCGGCTTCGGCTGGTGCCGCTGCTACTGGTGCTACTGGTGCTTCTGGGCGAGGAGCTCGAGGAGCACGTTCAACACGTTCTTCTCTTGCTTTTGCCACTACAGAAACTTCAGTCACAGCAGTTTTAGTACGCATGATCATGTTACGGATCACTGCATCGTTGAAACGGAAAGCAGTTTCCAAATCATCGATTACGTTCTGTTCAGCTTCAATATTCATAAGAACATAGTGTGCTTTGTGTAGTTTGTTGATTGGGTAAGCCAATTGACGACGGCCCCAGTCTTCTAGACGATGAACTATACCGCCAGCTTCTGTAATAGATGCTGTGTAACGTTCGATCATACCATTAACTTGTTCACTCTGATCTGGGTGAACCATAAATACGATTTCATAATGACGCATATAAAAATCGCTCCTTACGGGTTAGTAGCTTCTTAGATTGGCTCAGCCGTACCAAATAGAAGCAAGGAACAAAAAAGGGTGGCTGATTTAAGGCGAGAAATAATACAGTTTAGTGTGAAGCGGCGCAAGTGATGATTGCAATAATAAAGGAAGATATTTATATCTAAAGCGGTAAGTATTGCATCTACTCGATTAGAACGATATAAAGAGTGTACTATATTGACCTTGTTTATCTATTTAACCACTTACGAGCGTGCCTTGTTTAATTCGCAATTACTTCTCATTTTATTTACTAATTTCACACTATTTACGCTTGGCACTGCGTTATTTGTGGATGATGAAAGTGTGGCTGAAATAATAAACGATGAGCGGGCAAACATAGAAAACGATACTCAAGCAGTCGTTATTGCTGAAAATAGCCGCTCTGCTATTGAGTTTCAATTTACCCCCGTAGCGCCGCCACCGTTAGTCATAGAAAAAAAAGAAAATAGACAAGAGATAAAACGACTCTTGCAAGAAAAACAGAAAAGCGCAGAAGAGAGAGGGTTGTTACAAGCACAATTGGCTTTAGCCCTGCAGCAAAATAATAGATTAGAGGCGCAGATAAATCATCTTGAAGGCGAGGTGGAAACACGAAGCAGTCAGATAGCCGCGTTGGAAAAAAACAACCGCGAACTACAAACAAGCATACGTAAAAAGCCGGCGGAAATTGCTTCAGATATCGATTTACTAAAAACGACTATTCAAAGCCAACCTGATTTGATTGAGCATAAATCGGTGGAGAAAAAAGATCCGCCGGGTGAACAGAATCTGCCGATCATTATCGTTGCACAGCCGGATGATTTTTCGGGCTCTGTAGAGTTCGGCTTTTCATATGAGCAGGATAATAAAGTAACGCGCGCAATTAATGGGCGGCTTGTTTTGGATTATGAGCAAGCGAGTCGCTATAAATTCAATAGTAATTTCAAGTTTGAAATGTCTGACGAGGATGGTGAGAAGTCCGCCGAGAAATATCGCTGGCAGTTGCAAGGCGATTATTATTTAGATCTGCGTAACCTGGTGTTTGCGCGTAGCGATATTAAACGCAATCAATTTGCCAGTTATGAAAAAGAGGATATTTATACTGTCGGTTATGGTCGCATCCTGTTTGATGAGAACAGACATAAATTTAATATGGAAATTGGACCGGGTTACCGCATGGCTGTGCCAAATGATGGCAAGAATGCGCTATCCGTTGATGAGTTTATCGTGCGCACACGTTTTAATTATGAACGTGTGGTTTCCGAATCGTTGCAGTTGATGGCTAGCACTGTGTGGGAGATGGGCAAGGAAAACAGTATTTATAGCGTGAATCTTAAAGCGCAGAATAAAATCTATCGCGAGTTGTATCTAATCTTTGATTTTGACTATAAATATATGCAAAACGTGCCGATTGACACCTTAAATAAAGAGGTCTCTACGGGGCTCAAACTACTGTACGCATTTTAGAGACAAAAAGAAGGGGCTGATTAGCCCCTTTTACTTATTGTCTAGCGTATGGCCGCTTGCAAAGCTCTGCTAACGGCGCTGGCGAACTACTTCAAACAGACAGATACCTGTGGCTACCGATACGTTTAAACTTGATACTGCACCTGCCATTGGCAGTTTAATCAACTGATCGCAGTGTTCACGCGTTAAGCGGCGCAACCCTTTCCCTTCGGCGCCCATTGCCAAGGCCATGCCGCCGGCTAATTTACAGTCGTAGATATCTTCTGTGGCTTCACCCGCCGTGCCGTAAATCCAGATCCCTTTCTCCTGCAGTGCACGCATGGTGCGCGCTAAGTTAGTGACATGAATTAAGGGCACCGATTCAGCTGCACCACAAGCCACTTTACGCACCACAGGTGTCAGGCTTACAGAATTATCTTTGGGGATAATCACCGCATGTACGCCCGCCGCATCTGCACTACGCAAGCATGCGCCTAAATTATGCGGATCTGTGACACCGTCTAAAATCAATAAAAACGGCGCGACCTCTAATGCATCAAGAATCGGATCTAAGTCATTATCGTTAAGTACTTTCAGCGTTTTTACGCGCGCGATAATGCCCTGATGCTGCTCACCTTCTGATTTTTCATCCATTGATTTACGCAGCATCAACTGAACCGAAATTCCCCATTCATTTAATTTGCTAATAATGCTGTTTAAACGCTGATCATCACGGCCCTTTAGTGCGTAAACTTCAATAAACCGTTCCGGTTGTTTTTCTAGCAGGGCATCAACCGCATGAATACCATAGATTAATTCACTTTTACTCATTATCTGTTCTTCTCTCATTCTATTTACGGATTACAGATACCCAAGCTATCAGAATATGCATATTCTGCTCGCTTGAGTATCTTAGAGCGTCTAGCTCTCTGACGTTTTTGCCTTAGTACGAGTTCGGCACGACCTTAACGTTTCGTTTTCGGCGTCACTTTTTTCTTCTGAGATGTGGGGGTGTTTTTTTCACCCTGTTTTATTTTTCTTTTATTTTTCGGCTTATTGCTGTTTTGCGGCTTATCCGTTTTTTTATCCTTGGCTTTGCCGCTCGATTTAGCACCTGCTCGTTTATCAATCGGACGGGCATTCTCTTTGCCTGCGGTTGTGCGTGCGCGTTTACGTTGTCCTGCTGCTGCTTGGTCTGCCAACTCAAAGTCGATTTTTTTATCATCTAAATTAACTGACAGCACTTTTACCTGCAATACATCGCCAATACGGTATGTACGGCCAGTGCGCTCACCTTTAAGGGTCTGTTTGCCGGCATCAAAAATATAATAATCAGAAAGTAGGCTGGTGACATGCACTAAACCATCGATATGAATATCATTGAGACGTACAAAGAAACCAAAATTTGTCACGGCAGCAATAGTACCTGTCATTTGATCGCCAACATGATCCTGCATATATTCACATTTCAGCGCATCACCCACATCACGGGTTGCATCATCAGCGCGACGTTCTGTCATAGAGCAATGCTCACCTAAGAAGCCCACCTCATCATGCTGGTAATTATAACCGCCGGTGCTGGTCCATTTCGATTTTTGCTGACCTTTGTCCTGCTCTGCGACCAAGTATTTAATGGCGCGATGCAGAATCAAATCTGGATAACGACGAATTGGCGAGGTGAAGTGTGCATATTCATCTAAGGCCAGGCCAAAGTGACCAAGGTTTTCATTTTGATAAACCGCTTGCTTCATGGAACGCAGTAGCATGGTTTGCAGCAGTTCTTGATCTTCACGACCTGCAAATGTTTCTGCTAAATCAGCGTAATCACGCGGTGCCGGCTTATCCCCACCACCCAGACTTAAACCTAGCTCGGCTAAAAATGAACGGAAGTTTACTAGCTTTTCATCACTTGGCGTTTCATGAACGCGGAACAGCGCTGCTGCTTGTGCGCTTTCAATAAAGCGCGCTGCGGCAACGTTGGCCTGAATCATACATTCTTCAATGATCTTATGCGCATCGTTACGCGTTAAGGGTACGATCGATTCAATTTTGCGGTTTTCATTAAACAGAAAACGCACTTCAACTGTTTCAAACTCCATACCACCACGGATATGACGTGCTTTTTTGAATGCTTTGTAAAGATGCTCTAACTCTTCAAGGTGTGGGACTAAAGGTTTGTACTGCTCTCTGAGCGGTTGATCACCCTCTAAAATGGCGGCTACTTTTGTATAAGTGAAACGCGCGTGAGAATTCATCACCGCTTCATAGAATTTGTAGTCGGTTAACAATCCTTTTTTGGAAATAACCATCTCGCTGACCATACATAGACGGTCCACTTGCGGATTTAACGAACATAAACCGTTAGACAGTATTTCCGGTAGCATCGGAACCACTTGATCAGGAAAATACACAGAGTTACCACGGTTAATCGCTTCTTTATCTATAATGGTATCGTTGCGCACGTAATAACTGACATCGGCAATGGCTACCCATAAGCGCCAGCCGCCGTCGGGTTCACGCTGACAGAAAACTGCATCATCAAAGTCGCGTGCATCTTCGCCATCAATCGTAACTAAAGGCAGCTCGCGCAGATCGACACGGCCCTTAATGGCATGCTCTGGCACAAACTCGCTAAAGGCTTCTAGCTCTTTCTCCAACCCTTCAGGCCACTGATGGGGAATATCGTGGGTACGCAGTGCAATCTCCACTTCCATACCCGGCTTCATCTCTTGACCAAGCACTTCGGTAATTTTACCCGTAGCCGTAAAGCGCGGTTTGGGGCGTTGAATAATTTCCACAACGACTATTTGTCCGTGACGTGCACCGCCATTATTATCTTGGCTGATCAGGATCTCTTGATTGATGCGCGAGTCATCAGGTACTACAACCGCAATACCATCTTCAACAAAATAGCGACCAACAATGGCCTCTTTGCGAGCTTCCAGTAAACGCACAAAACGTGCTTCAGTGCGACCGCGTGCATCTACTTTTACCGGTTGTGCAAGGATTTTATCCCCGTGAAATAATAAACGCATTTGATGCGCCGGTAGGAAAAGATCGGCTCCTTCCTCTTCGGTTTTTAAGAAACCAAAACCGTCTTTATGACCAATTACTTTACCTTTTTTCAGATCCAGCTTTTCAGGTAGGGCGTAAGTGGCATTACGGCACCAAACTAATTGGCCATCGCGCTCCATCGCTTTTAAACGGCGACGTAAACCTTCCGCTTCCTCCTCACTCTCTAATGAAAAAGCGCTGAACAGTGCATCACGGCTAATAGGCTTGGCGTGATTTCTCATATGTTCTAAAATGAACTCACGGCTTGGAACTGGATGCTCGTAGGGTTGTGATTCGCGATCTAATATAGGATCTAGTGTCATGGCTGAATGCTCTTTATAAGGAAATTAATTAAAGTATATCTGAAAACAAGAAGCGCCGTGTATTAATAATAAATTCAATCGATTAATGATTAATTGAGCAATTTGTTCAGAGAATCGTCTATTGCAGCTGTTTTTGTTAAAATAGTAAAAAAACAGTAGACAGAATTATCAACTAACAGTAACATTCGCGCCACGCTAAAGACATGAGCACCCGTAGCTCAGCTGGATAGAGCGTTGCCCTCCGGAGGCAAAGGTCACAGGTTCGAATCTTGTCGGGTGCACCATCTTTCGGTAGGTAAAGTTAATAGCGTAAATTAGTTTTAGTGGCGGATGTAGCTCAGTTGGTAGAGCCCCGGATTGTGATTCCGGTTGTCGCGGGTTCAATCCCCGTCATTCGCCCCATCTTTTCTCGATGTAAAACAAGATATTCGGTGATTAGCGCAGTTTGATAGCGCACCTCAGAATTTGAGAAAAGAGTTGGACCAGGGGGTATGACCCCACAGATGTAAACTGTAAATACAATTTTCGGTGATTAGCGCAGCTTGGTAGCGCACCTGGTTTGGGACCAGGGGGTCAAAGGTTCGAATCCTTTATCACCGACCACATTTAGAAAAGCCCGTAACGTTTCAAAGCGTTACGGGCTTTTTGCTTTTAAGCCTACTACAATCAGCTACTTGTATTACTTCTCCTAGCTAATATTATCTATTCCAGAAAGCACTTCTTCATCATATTATTTGAACACTTTTCCAGAAGAAAAATATCTTAATCATAAATTGCTCCTGTGCTCAAAGAACTCAAAATAAAGCAAATGAGTGCTAATAAAAGTTAACGCGTTGGGTTATGTGTCAGCATCGTCAGTTGCAGATTAGTTGCAGTTAATTTTGAAAGTTTACGGTCTGATTTAGGGAGTTATTCTGAGTTTGTGGTTTATATTAGATGAATGAGGTGTGATCACTACAGGCAGAATATGGCTACGGTGTGTTTTTGCCTGAGTATTGATTTTCTTAAACCAATAATTCCTTTCCAATAAGTGTGTCGTTCAGTTGTCATAATGATGCTCTAATTAAAAAGGAAAGCATGACAAAATCTACTATTCATTGGTATGTGGGCTGAATTAGGCGCTTACTTTAGCTCATTAGATTTCAGTTTTTTTATCCAGGATCAGTATCTATTAAATATTTTTGATATTAGCATGTACCATGAGCATTTGGGCAATGAGAGGTTGAAATTTTTAATCCACTAATATCGACCCCTCAAAAAAAAATGATCTTCTCAGGTTCTTCAAAAGTGTTATCAGTAAACAAATTTTCACTCATTAATACATGATGTCCCACAACTTCCAGATCGCAAAATTACTTAAGGCCAAGCTTTAGTTCAATCGAATCTTCCTAATCTAGGTTAATAACAACAAATATCAAAAAGCCATCTGCTTCGTCATAGGTAGTAATGCTTTAAGATACTGGTACATCCCCGTATTTTGTAGTTGCAAAAATATTTATTGTCCCTCACATGTTTATTGGCAAGGGATTGTTGACATTTTAGTATCAACAATCCCTTACTTTTATTCTGTAATCATCATTACAATTTTTTCACAGATTTCATGAGTAATTAAAGAATCTGAAATAGACGGAGACGGTGTTTTGTTATTTTCAACACAACTAATAAAATGATCTACTATTTGATAGAACCCACGTTTATAGAGGGTCGACTCCCAATCACCAAACTTAGATATTTGTTTATCTTTGTTATGTAAATGAATTGTCTCAATAAAATTATCGACTATAAATTTATTTTCAGCAGTCATGTATTCTATTATTTCTTCAGTCACCCCATTATCTCGATTCATAATTCCGATAGCAGTGCACTCTTCTCCAATTAGTTGAATAACCACGTTATGTAGTAAATTATTCTTCTCTAAATATTTAACCTGAATTTCTTTCACCTCAGTATCCATAAGGAAACGAAGAGTATCAACAACGTGCACAAAATCTTCCACAATAGCCCGTCTAGTGTGGTCAGGAAACTGAAATCTATTCTTTTGCATGATTATAATATCTGCTTTACCATGCGTTTTTAATTGATTTATCATAGGGGCAAATCTTCTGTTAAACCCTACCATAGCAACTAAACCTTTTTCCTCAGCAAGTTTTACTAGCCTTTTAGTTTCATTAAAATTTAATGAAATTGGCTTATCTACATAGATATTAATTCCATTTTCAAGAAGCTTTTCTGCTATTTCAAAATGAACCTCAGTGGTAGTGCTGATAAAAGCGGCATCTATTCCCTTATCTATTAATTCATCAACCGTTTGCACACATTGTGTAATTCTATATTTTTTTGATAGTTTATTTAAAGTTTCCTTGCTTCTAGTACAGAGTATAAGCTCTATATTTTCTTTTTCAGTAAGAACGGGTAAGTAGCCCTTTTGGGCGATGTCACCAAGTCCAATAATTGCTATCTTCATCTTAAAAATCTCCTTAAATAGATGGATATCTTAAATCAAACATATTTCATGGGATATATTGAAAGCTTGTTAATTAACATGTTCTAAAATTTATGCTTTTAATAATATTTTCAAACGAGTTAGGATCTTTATCCTCCCCAAAAAATAGTGTTTATGTGCTCCCAATATGGATTCTATCAATCCTCATGACTTAGATTTATTCTAGAATATTTTGCCGCTTTCTCAAATAACTCCGCACTAGGGCGGATACCGGTATACAGGGCAAATTGCTCTACCGCCTGCAATGCAAAAACCTCACTGCCAGTGATCACTGTTTTCCCTTGTGATTTGGCATAACGGATCACTGGTGTAATAGCGGGCAGCGCAACGACATCAAAGATAAACTGTGCATTGTCAACTTCATTTTCAGTATAAGAGAAGCCGTTTTCATCCTGGCCGCCGGACATGCCAATCGGTGTTGCGTTAATCAGTAGTTCGGCTTGCAGACCTTGTGTATCGCGGACCCACTGATAACCACACAATTGCGCTAATTGCTTACCTGTGTTTTCCTCAATGGCAACGATGTAACCGTGAGAGAAACCTGCATTTTTTAGCGCACAGGCAACGGCTTTTGCCATCCCACCACTGCCTTTTAATGCGAAGACCAGATCTTTATTTACCTGGTATTGTGATAACAAAGTAGCGATGGCAATGTAGTCGGTGTTATAGGCTTTAAGGTAGCCATCTTCATTGACTATTGTATTCACTGAATTGATTGCTTTTGCTGACGGATCCAATTCATCCACCAGAGCGATAACCTCTTCTTTAAACGGCATAGATATGGCGCAGCCGCGGATACCAAGGGCTCTCACGCCACCAATAGCGGCGGGTAAATCCTTGGTCGTAAACGCTTTGTACAGATAATCCAAGTCAAGCGCCTGATATAAATAATTATGGAAACGGGTACCAAAATTACTCGGTCTAGCGGCGAGGGACATACATATTTTGGTGTCTTTATTGATTACTTTACTCATTGCTGGAACTCCTTAAATAATATTGCTGCATCGTTCAGTGCAGCCGCCGAGACTCTGCTCTATTTGGAATATTATCAGCATCATGATGCAACTTAAGTGATAAAACTTGCTGGCGAAGTGACAATGCACTAAATTGAGGTAATTAAAAATTGCTGTCTTAACGAAAAAGGAGTTCCTCTTTTATGTATTCTCAACGTCTGGAGCAACAGTATCTGAAACTTTTGCATCGCCATGGTTTTCAGCCGCTAGCTATCACCCTGCAGGAACTCGCAGATCAGCTCTACTGCAGTAAACGGCACATGCGCAATCTGCTATTGAAAATGCAGCAGGAAGGCTGGATCTCTTGGCAAGCCCAGACGGGTAGAGGACGGCGATCTACTTTACAGTTGTTGCAAAATGAACAGCAATTACTCAGTGATAAAGCCGATCAGCTACTGGAATCAGGGCGTTTTGCCGATGCAGTTAAACTGCTTGGCGAGGAAAAATATCTGATTGCACCGCTTCTTAAAGGGCGATTGGGTTTTAGTATTCGGTCTGATCAGCAGGTGCTGCGGGTACCTTATTACCGAGCCATGCGAAACTTATATCCCGGCACGCCTTTACGCCGTTCGGAGCGCCATTTACTGCGCCAAATATGTAATGGACTGACACGGATAAAAGAGGAAAAGGAGGAAGTCGAGCCCTGTTTAGCACACCACTGGCGGCAATTAGATGCATTGAATTGGCGTTTTTATCTGCGCCCGGCGGTACAATTTCACGATGGTAAAGAGCTAAATACAAACGATGTGGTTGTTTCACTGACCCGGGCGGCAAAACTGCCCCTTTTTTCTCATCTGCAAAAAGTGCAGGCAGCGGGTCCGTTGATCGTTGAGTTCACGTTATCGGAGCCGGATCCGCTATTTCCCACGCTGTTGGCTAGCCTGTCCGCCCTTATTCTGCCTGCAGATCATGCCAGTCGCGCCAATTTCGCCTCATTTCCCGTGGGTACAGGCCCTTATCGTGTGGTCGATAATGATCAATGGCATCTGCGTCTTAAAGCCTTTGATGGTTATTTTGGCCTGCGCGCTTTGCTCTATGAAGTCGAAGTCTTAATGTGGCCGGATCTGCCCCATATTCCTGATCATGCCGCTCAAAAAACGTCGGGCAATTCTTCTACTTCAGCTTCAACAGGTACAAACTCGATCATTAATAGCGGCAGCACAACGTGGCTAAGTTCAAGTATTAGTGATACCGAGTATGCATCAGGCATCGCCTCAGGTATTGCGGGTCGCACTTCTGATCTATTTAAGGAGATGTTTCTAGAAAAAGGCGGTTATTTTTTACTCTGTGACAGCCGCTCGCCGCACTGGCAATCATTAGAACGACGCCGTTGGTTGCATGAATTGCTTAATCCTTATCTTATTGCCCAGCACATAAGCGCATCGATCCGCCATTTATGGGTTCCTGCCGCAAGTGTTTTACCGGAATGGTGTCACGGTATAGAGCCATGCGTACCTGAGAATCCTTTTAAAACAGCAGACTTTAGTGAGAAGCCAAGAGCCATACTCCGTTTAGCCTATCATCAACAGCACCCCGAATTCCCAATGCTGGCGAAGGTGATGAAAACGATCTTAGCCAGTGAGAATATAGAGCTGGTAATGGTGGAGCTCGATTACCAAGAGTGGGCACTGGGTGATGCTGATGTGGATTTTTGGTTAGGCACAGTTAACTTCCCCGTACCCGAGACTTGGCATGTCGGCGCCTGGCTGCTCGGAACCCAGTTACTTCGCCAGTCGATAACCGGTGGAGACCTCCCGCAACTCGATCAGTTACATAAAGCGTGGCGTGCGGGTGAGTTAGACTCGCAAGTACTGGTTTGGCAAGTGATACAATCAGGCTGGTTGCAGCCTCTATTTCATCATTGGATGCGCTTGAAAGGACCGGAACAGGCTCAAGGGATCCATTTGAATAATCTGGGTTGGTTTGACTTTCAATCTATTTGGCTGGAGCCAACAGTACAGTGATTCCGGTTGTCGCGGGTTCAATCCCCGTCATTCGCCCCATCTTTTTCAGATGTAAAAAAAAGATTCTCGGAAATTAGCGCAGCTTGATAGCGCGCCTCTGAATTTGAGAAAAGAGTTGGACCAGTGGGACTTGTTTATTGGTTCGAGCCGAGCGCCGCGAGACAACGCAGGAGGAACGACGGCGGCCCTGAAAGGATAAGGAGCCTGCGACGACCGACCATATTTAGAAAAGCCCGTAACGTTTCAAAGCGTTGGGCTATGTATCAGCATCGACAGTTGCAGTTAATTTTGAAAGTTTACGGTCTAATTTAGGTGCTCATTCTGAGTTTGTGGTTTTATGGTTTGTGGTCACTGTTTATTGACCCATTTTGAAGTTGATTAATGGAACGGTTATTAACAAGTTGTCTGGATTAGCTTTGGTTCTCTATGTTCGTATTTGAGAAAGGGCACAAATAGGTTTGACAACTTTGTTCGCCTCTTGCGGGAGATTTTGCTTACTTTCGGGAAAAAGCGAGCATAATATGATCGACTTTTTACGTTAAAAATTCAGAAAAGATGATAGATACAAAAAAGGCCACCATTTAGTAGGTAGCCTCCAGGCTGGTTGGTTGGCTGACCTTGCGGTTATGGTAAATGAAGGCAGAAGGAACACGAATCATCAGGCGTTTATTACAACCTACTTGACGAGTTATTATGTGTGTTCAATAGACCGTATGTCACTAAATTTACTGAACCACGACAAGCAGATAGCATTTATTGAGAATACTTAATAATTAGGGTTGCTCTCCCTTATCTTTCATCATAATATTTTAAGCATTGCGAATAAAAGAACCACACAAGTAAGTACTACCGTAAGAATTAAAAATGTCGGGCGTAACCAGATACTGTTTCATGATGCTAAAACCTAAAGAAAGGTTAATACTTTGAATTTATACGCGAATAAAGAATTACTTTTTCAAAATGAAGAAAAAGAAAAGCTGGTTGCCGAGTTAGTCGTTGCCAATGAAGAAAAAGAAAAGCTCGCTGCCGAGTTGGTCGTTGCCAATGAAGAAAAAGAAAAGCTCGCTGCCGAGTTAGTCGTTGCTAATCAAGAAAAAGAAAAGCTGGCTGCCGAGTTAGTCGTTGCTCATGAATTTCGTCTTGCCGCCATCGTCTTTGAATCTCAACAAG
Organism: Psychromonas sp.; assembly: GCF_047632995.1. Classification (GTDB taxonomy): domain Bacteria; phylum Pseudomonadota; class Gammaproteobacteria; order Enterobacterales; family Psychromonadaceae; genus Psychromonas. The sequence goes on along the minus strand of NZ_JBLIEK010000006.1, from coordinate 18,342 downwards.
GCATGTTTGTTACAGATACCAAGAGCCGTATTCTTCGTGTGAATAAGGCCTTTAGCAGAATTTCAGGCTACAGTGCTGAAGAGGTTATTGGGCAGTCACCTAAGCTACTTAGCTCAAGTATTCAAGGAAAAAAGTTCTATAAATCTATGTGGGACAGTATCAACACCACCGACACATGGGAAGGTGAAATCTGGAATCGCCGCAAAAACGGTGAAATATATCCTGAGCACCTCACTATTACTGCAGTGAAAAACGCGAGTGGGATGTTATCTAATTATGTTGCCACGCTCGCAGATATTACGATAAGAAAAGCTGCCTCAGAAAAAATCAATAACCTCGCCTACTTTGATCTGCTCACTCAATTGCCCAATCGCCGCCTATTGCTTGATAGGCTTGATCTAGCCCTAACTACCAGCATGCACAGCAATCAGCGTGGTGCATTACTATTTATTGATTTAGACCACTTAAAAACCCTTAATGACACCCACGGCCACGATGCGGGAGATTTACTTTTACAACAAGTAGCCGCTCGCTTAACTAAAGGTGTAAAAGAAGGTGATACCGTTGCACGATTCGGCGGTGATGAATTTGTGGTGGTGCTAGAAAACCTGAGCCAGCAAGCCATTGAAGCAGCCGCCGAAACAGAAGAGATGGCCAAAAAAATAATATTTTCACTGACTCAACCCTACTCGCTCAATACGCACCCGTATCACGGAGCCTTCAGTATCGGCGCAACACTATTGAGTGGGCATGAATCGGCATCAAAGGAACTCTTAAAGCAAGCAGATATTGCTATGTCTCAATCCAAGGCCGCAGGACGCAACAACTTTCGTTTCTTTAATCAAACGATGCAAGAAGCTCTCACTTTCCGTGCAGACATGGAAATAGAACTACGCAAAGCGATTGAACACAATCAATTCCAATTATACTATCAAATACAAGTTAACAGTTCTGGTCAAGCATTAGGGGCTGAAGCCTTAATCCGTTGGCAGCATCCAGCACGTGGTCTGATTTCTCCACTTAACTTCATTCCCTTAGCCGAAGAAACAGGACTTATTTTACCGATAGGGCAATGGGTATTAGACACTGCCTGTGCTCAACTTAAAACATGGCAACAAAACCCACTGACACAAGACCTTGTACTCGCCATCAATGTCAGTGCTAGGCAATTTCATCAAGAAGACTTTGTAGAACAAGTCAAAAAAACTCTACAAAAGCATGAGATTACCCCTGCACTACTCAAGATAGAACTAACCGAAAGTATGTTGCTGGAAAATATCAACGGCATCATTACTAAAATGAACACACTGAAAAAAATAGGTATTTGTTTTTCATTAGATGACTTTGGGACGGGTTATTCTTCTTTACAACATCTAAAAAAATTGCCAATCGATCAATTAAAGATAGATCAGTCATTTGTGCGTGACCTTGTCACAGATTCCAATGATAAGGCGATTGTAGACACCATAATTATTATGGCGCATAGCTTAGGTATTAGCGTTATTGCCGAAGGTGTAGAGATAGTAGAACAAAGACAATATCTGTTTGATAACGGCTGTATGCATTATCAAGGTTATCTATTTAGTAAGCCCGTACCAATTTATGATTTTGAGGCGTTGCTTAATAAATACTGATTGTTAATCAGACCACGTTATCGCTTGCCACTATTGAATATAGTAATTTATTAGTCTCCAAAGTAATGTAACTGAGCAGAAAAAAGACTTTTATTTTTTTTTAGACTGATTCATCCTGCGTAATATACTTAGTCATTCTCACATATGCTGGCCATCTGCATTATAGAAACCTCCATGTGGATGCTCGATAAATCCTTGATTGATCATCTTTGCCAAAAACGGATCGGCTTCGCTGTCACCAATATCACTGTAATCGGTTAATTGGTAGTGATCGTGTTTATCGTGATTGAGTTGTAGCTGTTGTGGATCGGTAATTAATTCTGTCATCTCCCAGACAATAAGCTGCTTGCCTTGCCTAATAGTTAGCTTGATCGGTAACTGATAGTGCGGGTTCCAGTGTAAAAGTATCTGTTTTACGTCTGTTGGCTGACTTTGATAAATAATGCTTTCAGCACAGCCTGTATTGATAGTTTGTAGCTGCTGTAATTGTGCCAATAATGCTGGCGAAATAAGTTGGTACTTACTCTGCCAGAGTTTACCATCTTGCTTGATGTTTGGCATATCCGCGGGTTGGTATTCAATACCGCGTTGGTATTGCTCAAAATAGCGTGTCAATTGTATCTGTTGATTGCCAAGTAAACGCCATTGTTCGCTGATATTTTGCTTTGGATAGCTATAAAGTACCTGTTTGGGGGCGCCAAAATTCGAGGGTTTGTTTTTTTTGATGTGCAGATTCATTGTCTAATTGACTCTCGGTAATTTCATAAATCGCGCCGATTTTTTGGAAGCTTTCCTAGTATAGCTGCGAACTGTGAGCCGTTATAGAAACGGCAAGAGAGAAGAGGGCGTCATTAGTTTCAAAATAGATAGTTTCAAAAGAGACTCCTTAAATAATTAAAGGGGCAAGAGCCTCTTTGTCGATAATGCTCTTCCAAAATACGTGCTGCTGTTCTGGTTGATATCCCCATACCATCACCAACAAATAAGATGACATTTTTTGCTCTGTTTTTATAAGTTTGCTGTAGTTTTTGGGTTATTTCAGTATTAGCACTTTGAAACCAGATATTATTTTTCTGATTTTACGGTAGCACCCCAGCCGATGCGTTTGAGTTAATCGCTATCGCGACCAAGGTAGATATTAAGCTTTTTCGGATATTCATTTCGTCACTCCATTGAAAATGTTTTTAACTGCTAAGTACAGTTAGTTGAAAATAACGGGGTAAGGTTACAGGTGCGTGACAACATAATGACAATTATGATATCAAGAGAATAGGTAGTTCATCAGAAGATGCTGACTCGGTCATTTATCCCACCAGTGCGACAGGAAAATAATCCAAATTAACAGTGGATTAGGGGCAAATGGTATAAAATGATTTTTTTGTGAGATAGCAAGGGTATTGAGAATGTTTTATGAGAATGTTTGTCACCTTTTTAAGGTTAATGGATTATTGTTAAGGCTAGGTTTTATTTAAATAATAGTGATCCTTTGTAGTATTCCTCGCGTATTGGACCTTACGCGTTGTCTAAATACTACTTGGGGTTTATAAATGGTTAGTATTGCCAATATGATTACGGACAACAGATTGAACAATTCAAATTATAGTGATCCCAATGATGGCGAAAGTAATATTCAAGGTGCGTTATCTGCCGTTGCTAATACGCAAGATAAAAAAGCGTTTGAACTTTTGTTTAACCATTTTTCACCAAAAGTTCGCGCTTTTGGTTTACAGCGCTTTGGGCAAGAAGCGCAAGCATTAGAGCTGGTGCAGGAAACTATGTTATTGGTGTGGCGCAAGGCCTCTTTATTTAATGCTGATAAAGGTAAAGCAAGTACTTGGATATATACGCTGATGCGTAACCTCTGCTTTGATATGTTGCGAAAAAAACAGATTCAAAAAGAGGATCCGGTCAGTGATGATCTATGGCCTTTTTTGGAAGAGGAGCAAACGACAGAGGATGATCATCTGTTGTCTCGTCATCTATTAACGCACATTGAAAGCCTTCCTTTGCAGCAAAAACAGGTGGTGGAAGCGCTCTATATTCAAGAGTTAAATCAGCAGGAGGTCGCTCGTTTGTTAAGCATTCCTTTGGGAACGGTAAAATCGCGATTGCGTTTGGCGCTCGCGAAATTAAAAGCAATATTGGAGATTGAACATGATTAAACATCATCCAAGTGAATCCTTGTTAGCGCAATATTGTGCTGGTGAACTACCTTTTTCATTATCCATTGCACTCAGTGCGCATATTGAGATGTGCCCGCACTGTCAAACGAGCGAAAAACAACGAGAGGCTGAACAAGCGACGCAAATCTGGGATGAAATTAAAACAGAAACGGTGGATCTTGGCGATCTGCTTCAGAGTATTTTAGCGACGCCCATCGATCCTGTGCAGACAATAGCTAAGCCAGCAGCAAGTATAGCGTTAGCGGGTGAGCAGTTTACCCTTCCTCATGCGTTTCGCTCTTTTAACGGTTTTAATTGGTCGGGGATTGGCCCTGTCAATCGAGCAAGAGTTATTCGTAATGAGAAAAATGTCCGCGCCAGTTTGTTACATATCAGCGCAGGCGGGGAGATCCCGGCCCATCAGCATAAAGGCTATGAACTAACCTTGCTACTAGATGGCCGCTTTAGTGATGAACAGGGCAGTTATAACAAAGGTGATTTTATTTTATTGCAGGGTGACGTTAACCATTCTCCCAAAACAGATAAAGGCTGTTTATGTTATACGGTGCAGGATGCGCCATTACATTTTACCCGAGGTATGAGCAAGGTATTAAATCCGTTGGGCAAGCTTATCTATTAATTTTTAAGGAATTTCATTATGGTAGAGGAAAAAATTTCAGATATTAAAGTCGGTATCAGTAGTTGTTTACTCGGGCAAAAAGTACGTTTTGATGGCGGACATAAACAGAGTAAATATTGTCAGCAAATATTGGCAAACTACTTTGATTTTGAGCCTCTCTGCCCAGAAATGGCAATCGGTTTAGGTACGCCTCGCCGCGCAATCCGTTTAGTAAAAGATAAAGATCTGATCCGCGTTGTGGCCAGTGATGGTAGTTTTGATGTCACTGAAAAGTTAAATGATTTTTCAGTGCAAAGCAGTAGTAAATTAGCCCATTTAAGCGGTTATATCTTTTGTGCTAAATCACCTAGTTGCGGTATGGAGCGCGTCACGCTTTATCACGCTGGCAGCAATAATGGTCAGCGTAATGGCGTTGGCGTATTTGCAGCGCAAGTAATGAAAGATCACCCGCTATTACCCGTGGAAGAAGATGGACGTTTAAACGATCCCTTGTTACGTGAAAACTTTATTACCCGCGTATTCGCCTATTATCAATGGCAATCTTTAATGAAATCAGGTGTCAGCATGGCCAAGCTTATCGCCTTCCACGCTCAGTATAAGTATCTGTTAATGGCGCATAACGCCAAGCTTTATTATCAGCTTGGTCCAATGCTGGCGGGAACCGGCGAACGGGCGGAGCAAATAGCGCCTCAATATATTGACCTATTTATGCAAACCATCGGATGTTTACCTAACCGTAAGAGTCACAGCAATACCTTGTCACATCTGCAAGGCTATTTTAAGCGACACTTAGATAGCGCGCAACGTGTTGATTTAGCAAACATCATTGATCAGTATCGACAAGGCTTATTACCACTGATGGCACCGCTGACATTAATAAATCACTATTTAAAAATCTATCCCGATCCTTACTTAGCGAAGCAACTCTACCTGCACCCGCATCCTGACCAATTGAAATTACGTTATAGCCATTAACTTATTAATTAACCTGGGAGCGACAATGCAACTTGTCTGGTTTCGTAAAGATTTACGACTCAATGATAACCCCGCGCTCTATCAAGCCTGTTTAGATGGGCCTTGTAGGGCGGTTTATTTTGTCACGCCGAAGCAATGGCAGGCACATGATATTGCGCCGATCCAGATAGATCTGATGGAACGCGCATTAAACCATTTAAGTGCAGATTTAGGATCATTAGGCATCCAATTCCACATTATTGAAGTCGATGATTTTAACGCGATACCTGAGCGTTTATTAGCATTTTGCCAGTCCTTAAATATCACCGGTGTATATGCCAATAGTGAAGTTGAAATCAATGAAATTGAGCGTGATATTAAGGTCGATAAGGCACTGAAAAGTAGCGGATTAGCACTGCGTCTTTATCAGGCTGATTGCTTGATAGATCCCGGGCAAGTGCAGACGCAACAAGGTGAGATGTTTAAAGTATTTACCCCGTTTAAAAATCGCTGTTTAAAAATATTAAGAGAGGAGATTAATTTACAACCTTATCCCGCCCCACAAGCACAAAATAGCACCGTTAATAATCCATTGCTGAAATTGCCACTGGCTAAAAAAAGCAGTGTAGGCTGGCCCGCCAGCGAAGCGCAGACCTATCATCTATTGCAGCAGTTTATCGATTTTCATATTGAGGATTATGATCAACAAAGGGATTTTCCTGCGTTGCCGGCAACATCACAGTTAGGTCCCTCTTTAGCATTAGGCATCATCAGCGTAAAACAGGTTGTTTTTTATCTGCTACAGGCGTTTCCACGGTTATTGGATAGCAGTGATGGCGGGCCGGTGATTTGGCTTAATGAATTGCTGTGGAGAGAGTTTTACCGCCATATTATGGTGCTCAACCCCGCGCTGGGAAGGGGGGCAAGTTACAAAATATCTGCAAATAATATTATCTGGTCAAATGACGAGGATGATTTTAAAGCCTGGTGTGATGGACAAACAGGCTACCCGCTTGTCGATGCGGCGATGCTGCAACTTAAGCAAACCGGGTGGATGCATAATCGCTTACGTATGGTCTGTGCCAGTTTTTTAAGCAAGCATCTGCTCATCGACTGGCGTTGGGGGGAGCGTTATTTTAAACAACATTTAATCGATGGCGATTTTGCCTCTAACAATGGCGGCTGGCAATGGGCTGCCAGTACGGGATGTGATGCGCAACCTTACTTTCGGATCTTTAATCCTACCTTACAAAGCACAAAATTTGATCCAGATGGTGAGTTCATTCGTAACTATCTACACGACAGAGATAAACTCAGTGGTAAAGCGCTGCATCAACCCATTAGACCTATTGTTGATCATCAATTTGCCAGACAACGCGCACTGCTGGCTTTTTCGGTTTTAAAGGTTAAAGGTTAATAACTTGCAGTGTTCAATAAGGACCATTTATGAAAACGCCATTGTTAGAAAAGTTTTGTACTATTTATCAATCTCTTAACAAGGACAATTTGGCGCTATTAAAAGAAATTTACAGCGATAACGTGGTCTTTGTTGATCCTATGCATCAAGTCACAGGTATTACCGCGTTAACTGCATATTTTACTCATCTTTATGAAAATATGGAGCACTGCAATTTTCATATACAGCAAGTGATTGAACAGGAGGGGCAGGCCTGCATTGTCTGGCGCATGGAATATGCCCATCAAAAAATTAAAAAAGGGCAGCGTATTGTGGTCGATGGCGCCTCGCATCTGCAGTTTTCAGAAAAAATAGACAGTCATCGTGATTATTTAGATCTCGGGCAGATGCTATATGAGCAATTACCCCTGATTGGCCCGGTGATTAAAACCATTAAAAAGCGAGCAAGCCAATGAAAAAAGTACTTATTACCGGGGCAACCTCAGGTATTGGTGAGGCATTATGTTTGTATTATCAAGCAATAGGTTATGACGTTATCGCCTGTGGCCGAAAGCCGGATAAGTTAGCGCAACTAGAGAGCTATAACAATGTGTCGACTATTGCCGTTGATCTTTGTGATCAGCAACAGGTGACAGAGAAAATGCAGCAACTCGGCAGCCTGGATTTAGTTATTTTAAATGCCGGGAGCTGCGAATATATGGATGATGTAAAGCATTTTGACGGACAACTATTTGCCCGGGTGATCAATAGCAATGTAATTGCCATGGGATATTGTTTAGCGGCTTTATTGCCACAGATTCCAGCAGGCGGGCAGTTAGCCTTGGTCGGTTCGAGTGCCAGTTATCTGCCTTTTTCACGGGCGCAGGCTTATGGTGCAAGCAAAGCGGCTGTGGCTTATTTAGCACGCAGTTTAGCGTTAGATCTTAAAAGTCAGCATATTGATGTGAGTTTGGTGAGCCCAGGTTTTGTAAAAACCCCGTTAACTGATAAAAATGATTTTGCTATGCCGATGCAGATTAGTGCGCAGGAAGCGGCTAAAAGGATAGTAACTGGCTTACAAAAACGAACGTTTGATATCCATTTCCCAAAACGATTCACATTGATCTTAAAAACCTTGTCATTACTGCCCGACAGCTGGTGGCGCTTGATCTCTACAAGGATCTTACAAAAATGAAAAAAATAGCGATTGTCGGCAGTGGTATTTCAGGTTTAACTTGTGCCTATTTACTCAATGAAAAACATGATATTAACCTATTTGAAGCGGGTGATTATATTGGTGGACATACTGCCACTAAAACGGTTCAAGCCCTGGGGCAGTCTTGGCAAATTGATACGGGCTTTATTGTCTTTAATGATCGCACCTATCCTAATTTTGAAAAATTATTAGCACAGATTGGCGTCGGGCGTTTAGCCTCGGAAATGAGTTTTAGTGTCAGCAATCAAGACAGTGGACTGGAATATAGCGGCACCAATATTAATAGCTTGTTTGCCCAGCGGCGTAATCTGTTTAATCCCAAATTTTTACTCTTGATTAAACAAATTTTACGTTTCAACCGCTTATGTAATGATGCCTGGTTAAATAAAAGTATTGATAGCAAACAAAGCCTCGGCGGCTTTCTTAAGCAGCATAATTTTAATGATTACTTTGCCAACCATTATATCCTGCCGATGGGCGCTGCTATCTGGTCATCCACTTTACATGATATGCAGGCATTCCCGCTCTATTTCTTTATCCGCTTTTTTTATAACCATGGTTTATTGAGCATCAGCAATCGTCCGCAGTGGTATGTGATTCCCGGTGGCTCAAAGCAATATATCGCGCCGCTTTGTGCAGGCTTTAAAGATAAAATCTCTTTAAATTCACCGGTAACAAGCATTGAACGTCTGGAAAACGGTATTCGTCTGCAAGTGAATAATGGCCAGTGGCAGCACTTTGATGAAGTTATTTTAGCTTGTCATAGTACTCAGGCCAAGCAGATGCTCAGTGATATAAGTGCTGATGAAGAGAACGTGTTGGCGGCTTTAACCTATCAGAGTAATGAAGTGGTATTACATACAGATACTCGCCTGCTACCGAATAAAAAACGCGCCTGGTCCGCGTGGAATTATCATCTTAATAGCGACAACAAACGCCCAACTGCCCTGACTTATAATATGAATATTCTGCAGTGCCTTAAAAAAGATGCGCCGACATTTTGTGTGACTCTCAATCAAACGGAGTTAATTGATAGTAAAAAAATATTAGGGCGCTATCAATATGAACACCCGGTTTTTAATGCGCAAAGCATTGCGGCGCAGCAACAACGCGCCCTTATCTGCGGCCAGCAACACACCCATTTTGCGGGCGCTTATTGGTATAACGGCTTCCATGAAGATGGCGTTAATAGCGCCTTAGATGTGTGTAAACGTTTTGGAGCAAGTTTATGAGTCATGATCAAGTGATCCATTCATCTATCTATCGGGGGGAGGTTTTTCATCAGCGTTTCACCCCTCGCGAGCATAAATTCAGCTATAAGATTTTCTTTTTGGCCATTGATCTTGATGAGTTGCCATTATTAAACAAAATGGGACCTTACTTTAAAACCGGACGCTTTGCGCCCTTGCGTTTTTTTGCGCCCGATTATCTACAGCATAAAAGCACTATCACTACAAAAGATGTATGGGATAAAGTGAGCGAATTAGGTGGGAAAAATAAGCAGGGGCGGGTTTTATTTATCGGTCAAATGCGTTGTTTTGGCCTCTATTTTAGCCCAATTAATAGCTATTACTGCTACGACCAACAAGGGCAATTAAGTTATTTGCTTGCGGAGGTCAGCAATACGCCCTGGAATGAGCGCCACTATTATTTGATTGATCTAAACAATAAGCCCGTGTGTGAAAAAGCATTTCATGTTTCGCCTTTTATGGATATGGGCATGAACTATCACTGGCGCATTAAAGCACCGGCTGATCATCTAAATTTGAGTATTGAAAATTGCACTCAAGATAAAGCGCAAGAGAAACTTTTTCGTGCCAGCATTGTTATGACGCGGCAGCCTTTCACTAATAAAAACCTCTTAAAAAATCTCTTGGCGATCCCCATGATGAGCGCAAAAACTGTGCTCGGCATCTATTGGCAGGCACTTAAATTATATCTCAAAGGCGTGCCTTATATCGGCCATTCAAAAAAGGAAGAAAACCATGTCAGTTGAAAATGTATCATTAAATACCGTGAGTGAGCGCGTTGGCATCGTCGATAAAATGGCAAAAAAATTGATTGTCGCACTGCTAGCGAATATGAAAAACGCATGTTTAACCTTTGTTGAGGGCGGCGAACCTTTGCAGTTAGGCAATACTGCTGCAGATTTGCATGGCAGGATCATTATTCATGATCCAAGTTGTTATAAAAAAATGTTATTGGGTGGCAGTATTGGTGCTGGCGAAGCTTATATGCAAGGGTTATGGAGCAGCCCCGATCTAACCAAAGTGATTCAGGTCTTAGGGCGTGAGCAAGCGGTACTGGATAAATTAGAGAAACGCTTTGCGCGTTTTATGGCAATCCCCAGTTGGATTTATCATAAGGCGCGCAAAAATACCCAAGCAGGATCTAAGAAAAACATATTGGCACATTATGACTTAGGCAACGAGATGTACGAGCAGTTTCTTGATAAAGAGATGCTCTACTCCAGTGCCATTTACCCCGATCAAGATGCCGATTTAGAGCAGGCGCAACTGCATAAACTTGAAACTATCTGTCAGCGTTTAGATTTAAAAAAAGGGCAGTCCCTGTTAGAAATTGGCACTGGCTGGGGAGCGCTGGCCATTTATGCCGCCCAGCATTATGGGGTGCATGTCACCACTACGACCATCTCCGATGCGCAGCATGATTATACGCAAGCGCGCATTGAGTCTCTTGGCTTAACCGATCAAATAACCTTGTTAAAACAAGACTATCGCACATTAACCGGGCAGTACGATAAATTAGTCTCTATTGAGATGATTGAAGCGGTCGGTCATGAATATTTAGCGAGCTTTTTTGCTACTTGTAATAACCATCTTAAACCGCACGGTAAAATGCTTATTCAAGCGATCACCATTGTCGATCAGCGTTATCATAGTTACCGTAAAGGGGTCGACTTTATTCAGCGTTATATCTTCCCCGGCGGCTGTTTGCCTTCTGTTAGTGTGATGGCCAATAATGTTTCCAATAAAACCGACATGGTGATCACCGGTTTACACGATATAGGCCAAGATTATGCCAGAACATTAAATCATTGGCAGCAACGATTTGATGATGCCCTCGCACAAATTAAAGCCATGGGTTATGACGATACCTTTATCCGTTTATGGAAGTTTTATTTTAGTTACTGCGAAGGGGCCTTTTTAGAGCGTAATATCAGCGCCGTGCATTTGATTGCTGATAAACCAGGCTACCGCGCATCGGTAGAGTAGGTATCCTATGAAGATGCAATTTAGCAAAAAGAAGTTTTACTGGGTCAGCTTTATTTGGTTTCAGGCGATCTGGCTTTTGGCTGTCGTTTACACAGATCAAGCTGTTTTATTATTGCTGTTATCCTTGTTTGCACACTTTTTAGTATCGCCGACCCGAGCAAGCGATCTATTAAATCTATTAGCGATCACTCTTCTCGGCTGCGCTGGAGATTATCTTCTCACCTATATAGGTGTGTTCACCTTCACTGACCATTATTTTATTCCTCTGTGGTTAATTTTATTGTGGACGCATTTTGCCGTGACCTTAAATCATGGCCTGAGCTGGCTAGAGAAATTACCGCTTTATGCACGCATTCTCTTTGGCGCCGTTTTTGGCACATTAAGTTATTACGCAGGTTATAAAATGGGCGCGGTTACCCTGCACAGTAATCTGTTATTAAGTTTATTTGCACTGAGTGTGATCTGGGCGACTCTGTTACCCGTATATACATTATTAGCTTCATTAAATAGGATGCGCTGTGATGACGATATTAAAGGCACTACTCACTTACCCTAAAGTTTTGCTGTTAACCATTAGCTTGTTATTGATGGTTAATTTAGCCAACGCCAGCAATCAACTCACTGCGCCATTAAAAATGGTCGGTCAAGGTGAAATGTCCTGGCTGTTTATCAACCTTTATCATGCCTCTTTTTATAGCCAAAGCGGTGAATACCAAGAGCAGGTTTATCCGCAAGCATTAAAAATCGTTTATCAACAAGATATCGATAAAGAGGATTTAGTCAGCGCCACTGAAAAAGAGTGGCGAAAACTTTCCTTGAATAACAAGCAATACCAGAATTGGCTAACAGAATTAACGCAGTTGTGGCCCGATATTAAAAAAGGCGATCAGTTACTGTTTAGGGTGGAAGCCGATGGACGTGGACTCTTTTACCATAATAATCAGCTATTAGGCGGCATTAATAGCGATCAGTTTTCCGCCGCATTTTTATCCATTTGGTTATCAAAAAACAGCAGTGAACCGAAGCTGCGCAAACAGTTACTAGGAGAATAAAATGAAATCATTATTTGTATTGCTCGCAAGCTTAAGCTTATTAGCCTGCAGTAACCAAAGCATTAATGACTACCAAAGCACGGCGCCTGAGCTTGATGTTAAAACCTTTTTTAATGGGCCACTAGAGGCTAAAGGGATAGTGTTAGACAGAACAGGCACAGTAACGCGCCGGTTCACTGTAGAGATGATCGGCAGCTGGGAAGAAAACCAAGGCAAACTGGAAGAGTGGTTTGTTTTTGATGACGGCGAAAAAAGTGAGCGAACCTGGATAATCAATAAGTTGCAGGACGGGCGTTATACCGGCCGCGCAGGTGACATAGTGGGTGAAGCACAAGGTGAAAGCGCCGGTTTTGCACTGCACTGGGATTACCAGCTGGATCTGCTGGTGGATGGCAGCAGTTATCAGGTGACTTTTGATGATTGGCTGTATCAAATTGATCAACAAGTGGTGATTAACCGCAGTTATATTAAAAAGTGGGGCTTTACCGTGGGTGAAGTGATTTTAGTGATCAGTAAAGAAACAAGGCAGTAGCATCATGCTGGTGATTATTTGCTCTTGAATTTGATGACTTGTATTAAAATTTAACAACCTTCGTTCATTATCGACAAGGTGGTTGCTCACTGCATCTGCCTTTATCCTACCTATTAGTCGTGTAATAACTGCAGTGTGAGGCTGCTCGAATTTGACCTGGCAGTTGATAATTAATCGCGCAGATAAGTATCATCCATCGCAAATCACAACTTCCCGAAATTGTAGTGAACATATTGACTGCATAAAGACTAATATACGTTGTGATGATTAATTTCAATAAGATAGGTATTACTGCTTTTCGTGCAGTGATGCTTATAAAGCGGTTATGCTTTTAAGGGGGCGCTGTTGCTCAATAAAGAAACTATAAGAAAAATGGTGGTGAGTACGGATCATTTTTTGGGTAAACTTTTTACATTCACAGTTCAGTTTTTAATTGTTGTTTCACTTATCACATTTTCAATTGATACTTTGCCCGATCTATCGCCAGAGTTTAAAAATATTCTTAATATTATCGAGGTGGTTACGGTTGGGGTCTTTACTCTTGAATACCTACTGCGGCTCATAATCGCGGAAAGAAAATTAAAATTTATATTTAGTTTCTATGGACTGGTGGATTTGTTGGCAATCCTACCTTTTTACATCGCTTCTGGTTTTGACCTCCGTGCGATTAGGATATTTAGATTTCTTCGTCTGGTGCGGATACTAAAGCTGTTTAAATATAATCAGGCAATAAATCGATTTCATCGTGCATTAGTGATCGCTAAAGAGGAATTGATCCTATTCGGTTTTGTAGCGGTAATAATGCTTTATTTGTCTGCTGTTGGTATTTATTATTGTGAGAATGCTGCCCAGCCGGAACAATTTAAATCGGTTTTTCACAGTCTTTGGTGGTCAGTAACAACGCTAACTACCGTCGGGTATGGGGACATATATCCTATAACTGCCGGGGGCAAATTATTTACGTTTTTTATTTTAACTATCGGTTTAGGTATTGTTGCAATTCCCACTGGTTTAGTTGCATCCGCTTTGTCAAAAGCTCGAGAAAGCGAGGAGAAACTAAAGCATCATTAGTCATACATACAAATAAAATAGCTGCAACGGAGTCGATACAGTTTATGCTGGTCAACTAAAGTAGAGGAGTGCCCATGTGGGACCAAAGATACGACGAAGAGGAATTTGCATATGGAAGCGCTGCAAATGATTTCCTAAAGCAGGAGTTTTTGCGAATTCCCAAGGGAGGGCGAGTTCTTTGTTTAGCAGAGGGACAAGGTAGAAATGCTGTTTTCTTGGCGATGCAGGGCTATCAGGTCACTGCTGTCGATCAGTCTGCGGTAGGTCTTCAGAAAGCAAAAATCCTTGCGCTTGAGTACGGCGTAGAAATATCAACAGAAGTCGCTGACTTGAACGACTATGATCTGGGTTGCAAAGCATGGGAGGGGATAGTATCAATTGCAGCACACGTTCCGCCTTTATTGCGCAAGAAAGTTCATGGTCAGATTGCCAACGCGCTGACCAGTGATGGAATATTCATTTTAGAAGCATACACCCAGCGTCAGCTTGAGATGGATGGCGTTGGCGGACCGCCTCCATCGCAAGGGGCTCTGTTTATGTCTCTCGATGCATTGCAGGTTGAGCTTAAAGGACTAAAATTTATTATTGGAACTGAAATAGAAAGAAATATTTCTGAAGGAAAATATCATCAGGGAGAAAGTGCGGTTGTGCAAGTTGTTGCATGTAAAGCGGTAGAAGGCGAGTAACATGCCTGCAGCCTGACTCGAGATGTTAGACGTATACCAAGTTAGCTGCATGATTAGATCATATTTTGGATATTACAATGAAAAAACCTGACATCCCACTAAATGAAAAAAAACGACTTGAGACGCTGAGGTCACTTGACGTTTTAGATACTGAGGCTGAAGAACGTTTTGATCGACTGACTCGAATTGCAAAACGTATGTTCAGAGTGCCGATTGCGCTGGTGAGCCTTGTGGATGAGAACCGCCAATGGTTCAAGTCTTGCGTCGGATTGAGCGCAAGCGAAACCTCTCGAGAAATTTCTTTTTGCGGTCATGCCATACTCGATAACGATGTATTCATCGTACCCAATACGACTGAAGATCCACGATTTGCGGACAACCCCTTAGTTTTGAACGAACCTAATATCCATTTTTATGCCGGGTGTCCACTTGTTGTGCATGGCTACAGACTTGGAACACTGTGCATTATTGACAAGATACCAAGAAATTTTGACAATGAGGATATTGAAGCGTTAAAAGATTTGGCGTCCATGGTTGAGCGCGAACTTGCAGCAGTACAATTAGCGACACTTGACGAGCTTACGGGGATATCGAACCGACGGGGCTTTCTCGCTCTCGCACAGAGTAGCCTAAATTTTAGTGTCAGAAATAAATTTCCAGTGACACTTGTTTATCTGGATTTGGATCATTTTAAATCTATTAATGATAATTTTGGGCATTCGGAAGGTGACTCGGTATTAGTTGCCTTTGCTGATCTGATAAAGAGTACATTTCGAGATTCAGACCTTTTTGCCCGGCTGGGCGGAGATGAGTTTGTTTTATTACTTAACTCTGCCTCTAAAAAACAGGCGGAACAAACCATCGAAAAATTTAGGCTGTCTTTAAAGACGTACAATCAGGAAAGAAAATGCGCGTACAACGTGTCGTTCTCATATGGTGTCGTCGAATTCACTCACAAAAAACACGCTACTATTGAAGAATTACTCGCAGATGGTGACATGCTTATGTATGAATTAAAAAAGTCAAAAAGATGAATGTCTCACTGCTGGATATTAATCGCTGTCAATATAGCGGCAATGATTGGTTATCAGCACTCCTGAATGTAACACCCTCAACGGTAGTTATTTACCTTACCCACCTTTTTGTTGCTAGGAAGGTAAATAAAGAATAAGTGCAGATCATATAATCAGCTGTTTTTTGTATCTAAATGTAACTCTTTTATTTGCTTATCATTTTATTGTAATTCTTAGTGCTAGACTTAATTCTTTGAACCATTGATAAAGTTCCCTTATTTGGAGTTTGTTATGAGTAGTGTTAAAAAAGTTTTAATGGCCCCGCAAGGCCCTGAATTTTCTCAATTAGTGCAAGGTTATTGGCGTTTAGGCGCGTGGAATATGGATCCACAAGCGCGTTTATCTTTCCTTAAGCAACATGTTGAAATGGGGATCACTACGGTTGATCATGCGGCTATCTATGATGCAGGTCATTGTGAAACGCTGTTTGGCGAAGCGTTAAGACTTGATCCTGCTATGCGCTCGAAAATTGAAATCGTTTCTAAATTTGGTATCAATGGTATTGAGCAGACTGTGGGTGAAAAACGTGTTTCACATTATGACAGCAGCAAACAAGCTATTTTAACTTCAACTGAAAACTCATTGAAACGGCTCGGCGTTGAGCAGCTAGATGCTTTATTAGTACACCGTCCCGATTTTTTAATGGATGCCGATCAAGTGGCCGACGCTTTCGGTGAATTGCAGCAAAGCGGTAAAGTGAAACATTTTGGTGTCTCTAATTTTACAGCTTCTCAGTTTGATCTATTACAGTCACGTTTAGATAAACCCTTAATAACCAACCAAGTTGAAATCAATCCAATCAACTTCTCTGCGCTTGAAGATGGTACGTGTGATCAACTGCAGCAATATCGCGTGCGCCCTATGGCATGGTCATGTTTAGCCGGTGGTGGTATTTTCAGTGAACAAACCGATCAGGCAAGACGACTGCGCGGCGCGTTAACCGAGCTCGCTGATGAGTTGGGGGCTGATTCAATCGAGCAGGTTGTTTTTGCCTGGGTATTAAAACATCCCTCTAACCCGGTGGGGTTAATTGGTTCAGGTAAGATAGAGCGCGTAAAAGAGGCGGTCGCTGCGTTAGCATTGCAGATGAATACTGAGCAGTGGTATCGCGTCTGGGTGGCATCAAAAGGCTTTGCTGTGCCGTAAAGCCAACAGATTGAGGTTATAAGACTCCCCGGTTGAAGCTGGGGAGCGTTATCTGTCAGATAACTTTTTTAAATAAAAGCAACCGCGAGTTTCGCCGCGAAAATCAGCAATACAGTGCCCATCACTCGCTCGAATAGATATCCATGGCTAACAAATTTCGCCCGCACTTTATCCTGTGAAAAGAAAAATGAGACCAGCGAAAACCATAGCGCGGTGGTCACCGTTATCCAAATACCATAAATACTCTGTATCGCGAGTGGCGTGTCGATGCTCACAATCGAAGTGAATACAGCCAGAAAGAAAAGCGTTGCCTTAGGGTTGAGCAGGTTGGTCATAAACCCCAGTAGAAAGGCGCGTCTGTTATGATTTTTGTTACTGTCGAGTTTTACCTCTGTATCCGTTGCTGTTTGCGCTTTGCTAAATAAGAGCTTCACGCCAAGATAAGTTAAGTACAATGCGCCTACAATTTTGGCAATCATAAATGCGTTTGCTGATTGGGTAAGAATAAAGCCGATACCAAGTAGGGTATAGAACACATGTACTGATATGCCCGCGCCAATTCCTAAACTTGTTATAATCGCTGTTTTGCGGCCGAAACTAACACTTTGGCGGATCACTACAGCAAAATCCGGGCCTGGGGAGATCACCGCCAGTAAGTGAATTAAAGTGATCATGGCAAATTCATTAATATAAGGTGCGATCATTATTTTCCCTAAAAAGTATTTAAGCTTAAATTATTCAAGGCCAGAGTATAATTAATTAAGATACACTTTCCTATTCGCTGTTTTATAAGAGGTGGCATTATGACATATCTTTCTCACTTTCCTGTTCCGGTATTGGGTTTTTCTGCCTTTAGCGGTACAGGCAAAACAACGCTCTTAGAGTCGTTAATTCCTTTATTAATCAAGCAAGGTTTAAAGGTGGCATTAGTGAAACACAGCCACCATGATATTGAACTAGATAAACCGGGGAAAGACAGTTATCGCCTGCGCAAGGCGGGGGCGTCACAGGTTGTTTTGGCAGGGCCACAGCGCTCTATTTTGTTTTGCGAATATGCACAGCCGCAAGAGAGCAAACTGGCTGATCAATTGGCGTTATTACAAACTGATGGATTGGATTTGGTGCTGGTGGAGGGCTTTCGCGATCAGCCATTTAATAAAATTGAATTACATCGCAGTGCGCTGAATAAGCCATTTATGTTTATAAGAGATGAATCGATTATTGCCGTGGCGTGTGATGTCAGAGTTGCGGGTTGTGAATTACCCTTATTGGATCTTAATAATATTGAGGCGATTGCCAAGTTTGTTATTGGCTTTGTAAAAGCTAACGGTTAATTGCTTACTAGTGACAATTTAGCATTGCCCTTGACCTGTGTACTGTCGTTTACGAATTTAGAAAGGGTAAAAAGGTTGTTTATTAAAATAGGGCGAACAGAAATTCCAGTAAGCGACCGTGCAATATATAGATGTATTGCTCATAGACACCACTTTTTAAGGCAACTGTAACAAACAGCAAATTTATTATAAGCAGTATGATCAGTAGGA
>NZ_JBLIEK010000005.1:0-75873 GCF_047632995.1 Psychromonas sp. | reverse complement strand
GCATATGGCTACACATTGGCGGTTTTTTGTTTAAAAAAACCAAAAAAATACGCGTAACCGATTGAATTAGAATGAAAATATAAAATTGGCACAATTATAGCTATGTAAACAGTATCGTCACTCAATAACGTGATTTTTTAACCTACTTTAATTCGGAGTTACATTATGAACAAAAGATTGACCCTTGTAGTTGATGCAAACCAAGGGACTGAAAAGCGCTATCTCACCTTTTAGTATGACTAATTAATGATGCTCAAGCTATTTCAATTCAGTAACATCAATTACTTAAGAGGCTGCGAATTTATCCAAATTATCAGCATCGCCTCCATTATAAAATATAATTAATAAAAATAAGGAAATAAAATGAACTTAAACATGATCGCAAAAGGTTTATTAATCGCGTTACCGATGCTTGCATTAGGCGCATGTAGCTCAACGACTCCGGTAGAGCCAGAAGTACAACCGGCTCCGGAAGTAGTCGCAAAAGCGCCGGTAGAAACAAAAGTTGTCGAACCTGTAAAGCAAATGACTGAAGAAGAGCTAATTGTTCAACAATATGGTTCTGCTATTTTAAATCATGTGATTCACTTTGAATTTAATAAATCAATGATTAAGCCTGAATTTACCCCGATATTACTTGCCCATGCCGCATATTTAAAAGATCACTCGGACAAATTGATCTTGATTGAAGGCCATGCGGATGAAAAAGGTACTCAGGAGTATAATATCGCACTGGGTGAACGTCGTGCCAAAACGGTTGCAGCTTCTTTAGAAGAAATGGGCGTCGCTACTAAGCAAATAAATACAGCCAGTTATGGTGAAGAAAAACCGATTAATTCTGAACATAACGAATCGGCCTGGAATAAAAACCGTCGTGTTGAATTGGTTTTTTAAGAGCTTAATAAAAAAAATTATGTGGTTATCCTGATAAACCCATTAATATGGGGTCACCCATTAGTAAGTTCTGGTTAAGCTGGTATGTAAGTTTCCTTGGTTGTTTTTAACCAAGTATTAAATCGCACATGAACCGCTAATTTATTGCTTATGAATACACACCTAAAAATCACAATGTTGGTGCTAATATCACCAGTCACCCATTTGCTTTTTTATTATGGGGAAGTAAGCGGTGTAGTCATGCAATTGTGTATGGCTACGGCCCTTGGCTTTATAAGCCTCAGTAATTATTTAGTGCCAAGGTTAATCCAGTTCTTTGCAGATTTTTCTGCAACTTAACAGATCTATGGCTCGGTTTTGTTCAAACCGTCCCACCCGTTATGGTTTTAACCAAGTATTAAATCATACATGAACAGCCAACATTGATTTATAGCCTTTGCTTTTTTGTCATCTATTAGCACTTGTCCGATCGGCGTCAATTAACTTGGCCGATATTTGAATTTAGTTTCATTGCTTGTTTTTTGCTATAGCTATCTCCTTGAAGCTGAAATATTTCAGAGTGATGTACAAGTCGATCAATTGCTGCAACAGTCATCATATTGTCACCAAATATACGATCCCATTTACTAAATGGTTGGTTGGAGGTAATGATCAAACTACTGCGTTCATAACGATCTGCAATCAGTTCAAAAAGTACCTGATTTTCACTGTCACTTTTCTTCACGTAACCAATATCATCCAAGTCATCTAAACTAACAAAATCAGACTCCTCTAGCTCAATAAAAATTGATCGAAGTTCATCCTGTTCAATTCTTGTGACTCTTCCTATTTCGTAAGGCCAGATATAACCAACCCAATGCGGCTACGGAAATTCCCGTCCATTTTCTTGCACTGCCCACCTGTCTTTTATTCTTTATAATTACGCCAACAGGAAGAAAGTAGTTAGAATAAAGGTAAAAAAAAGAGCGGGGAAATATATTTATAAACATCCAAAAATGAGATGTGAGTATCAATTATTCTCGCATATAACACAAAAACGTGATCTATATCTCCTTTATTTTGGTTTTTAAAAGGAAAGATCAAAACCACTGACTTATAATTTACTAACCAATGATGTTAAATGACAAGGAGAATGAAAATGAAAGTTATGCTGTTACACTCAATTAAGTTCAGCCTTTTAATACTGATATTGGTCTTGGGAGGTTGTCAGAAAAGTAAGACTACTGTTGTAGATGGACAACTTGACGACCCTGTTGTGGTTGTTGTGGATGTGCCACTTGACAGCCGTATTCTTCCTAGTGCCGCATCTTTCCTAGCGGCAGCCAGCGGTAAGGAAAATGAAATTACCGTGGATAATTTGGTTTTTGTCAACTCAGTCCTGGGTATCAATAAGGTGCAGGGGACACCGAAGGGTCTCTATGGAGATCTCTGGGTTCTATTACGTGATGAATACGGACTCCCCATTCTTGATGAAAATGGTTGTGAACAACCTATCGCAAGTGAACCAATAGCAGTACTTGACGATCAAGACGCGCCTGTCTTGGACGCAGAGGAAAATCCTATCTTTACTAACATTGTCCCTATGGTAGCTGGAGAATGTGAAGTAGATCCCGAGTTTGAAGGCTACACCATGGAAGTGGAGATCGGGCGGATGAATGTAGTGCGCAGTTCAGCCAATAACCCCGATGTTTTAGCCCGCTCCTTGGCTGAAGCCATCAAAAACATTAACGCTGCTGATTCAATTTCCCTTGACCTGTCGGGTCGCCTGGTACTTACCTCTAATACCGATATTTTGGATGAGCTAACCGGGTTAACTACCACCCTCAGCGAAGACCATACCATCGATTCACCACTGGAGAACTTAGCCTTGTACATGGCTTTGATAACTGAGGGGCGTATTGCTGGCTACGGAATAGAAGCTACGGGAGAGGAAGGGGAAATTATCCCGGCACCTTGGCTTGAAATTAGATCTGATCTTCCCATGGGAGACCTGACCTACCTGCGTGACGGAACCCTTGGACGTGACAAAGGGATTGATCTGTATAATAACTACGCTGATTTTTCAACCGTAATCCATAATAGTAAAAAGCGTTATCACAAGACAAGTATCGATTTTGTCCAGTATAATCTCGACTATGATGCAGAGGATATGAATTCTCCAGTCTACTTCGACGATACTGCCGATATTTGGGAGCGGGTGCTTGATAGCGAGTCTTTCTCTGGAACTAACATAGTAGCCTTCGCCAAGTTGGCCGATGATGCGCGTAAAGTTATCACCTTTATGCATAATATCATTCAGGATCTTCCCGTTGAAAATACCATCGTTTCATTGCCTGCCGTTGCAGACTTCACGCCTTCAGGTGACGGTGATCCGCTCAATGATCCGCGTGTGTTAGACAGTGCCGCCTCTTTTCTGGCAGCAGCTATGAGCAAGGAAGTCCCGTTAACTGTTGATGCGGTGATTTTTGTTAATAATGTTCTCGGCATTAATGAGCTGGGCGATATAGCACAAGTGGATCTTTTCGGTGATCTTTGGATACTACACCGTGATGAAAATGGGGTCCCTTTACTCGATTTGAACAATTGTGTAAAACCCGTTGCTTCTGAAGATATTCTTGTTGTTGATGAAGATGGGAATCCGGTTCTTGATGGTGATAATTTTACCTATACCGATATTGTTCCTATGGTCGTAGAAGAATATATGGATGGACTTAGTAAATGTGCTGTGGAAGCCGGTTATGAAGAATACGTACAGGAGGTCGAATTGGGTCGTTTGAATCTCGTTCGTACCGCTATGACCAATCCTAACGTACTCAATAGACAGCTTGTCGAAGCGATCAACGATCTCAACACTGCCACCATGCTTAAACGAGATCTTGGTGGACGCCTTATCTACAGTGTACCTGTTAAGGATGAGGATGGGGTTGATATAACAATGGACAAAACCATCGATTCACCATTGCAGAATCTGGCTCTTTATGGGGCACTGATGAAATGGGGAAGCCTGGAGGGCACCGTTACGATCAAGGGCGAAGGAGAAGAGGAAGAGGTCAATATTGTGATCAGTGATACGCTCAATATTGATGATCAAGGTTTGGGTTATTTGAAAAGGGGCGGTGTTTTTGGTAACAACGGTATCCGTCTAAAAAATGGCTATGCAGACTTTGGCGGTTACGGGCATAACACCCAAGGTGAGTATGAAGGGCTCTATGTTGATTACGTCCAGTGGCACGATTCAAGCGAAGCAGATTTCAGCTTTACTTATACCGATGAGACGCAATACATTTGGGATCGTGTACTCAAGGATAGTGACACTAGCGGTGATGGAGAAGATGGAAAAGATATCAATACTAGCAATTTAGCAGCTTTCACTGAGCATGCTGATGACGCTCGTAAAGTGATAGTTTTCACTCACAATATCATTCAGGATATGCCTGAATAGGTGTAATAACACTGCCCCCTGAGCATAGGGGGCAGTTTTTCAGCCCCCATGAAATATCAATACACTTTACTCAATGCGGGCAAATACAGGGCAGGTCAGTAATCTTGAATTGTTTAAAAGACTAATTTCAATGCGATCTATTAGAATACCAAACCAATGCGGCTACGGAAATTCCCATCAAAGGCGAAAAACCAACAAAAAAGTTAAACTAAACTGGCCAAACGAAAGCTTAGAAGATGTGGGCGCGGGAACGATAAATAAGGATTTCTCATACGACACGGATAATAAATTAACTATTAAAATTTACAAACTGAGTGTTCCGCTAGGAGTTGAGCAGAATCGTTGCCATAAATGAATAAAGACTGAATGGATATCTATAACGATTATTATTTGGGTGTGCATTTTTTTCGTTTCTGTTTGTTTTTGTACATCATGTTATCAGCCGTCTCTAGCAGTATCGTAACGGAAACAGGTTTCATTGGATCAAATTCACAGCAACCACAGCTTATTCCAGTATGTAATGAGAGGCCATGTTGTTTAAGTTGTAAGTGCAGTTCTTTTTCTGCGCGTTTGAATAAAGCGGTTCCTTGACTGCTTGTACAATGTTTTAAAATTGCAATAAATTCATCCCCACCAACCCGGCAAAACAGATCCCCCCCCCTTATCTGGGAACGAATTGAATCTACCGCCAGCAGGATATATTTATCTCCATTTTTATGGCCAAAAGTATCATTTATCATTTTTAGATTGTCCAGATCTAAATAACAGAGTGTAAATAATTCATTTGTAGCGA
This sequence comes from Psychromonas sp., assembly GCF_047632995.1. Lineage (GTDB taxonomy): Bacteria > Pseudomonadota > Gammaproteobacteria > Enterobacterales > Psychromonadaceae > Psychromonas. Next base: position 70,744 of record NZ_JBLIEK010000005.1, on the reverse strand, counting down.
TAGCGGAGGTGATAATTTCATTAACAGAATTATTAAAGTGATCTAGATTGTTGACCCCGGTCATAGGATCTGTTTTTGTTTTAACCGAAAGTTCTTTCTGTTTTTTTGTCTGTAGAGTTATCTTTATGCCCATGATAAGAACAATAATACCAAGTACCCAGAGTGTAATGTAAATCGTGTTTCGGTATTTATCAAAAAAACTTTCAGGTTTATTCAATATTGTAACTCCAGCAGGCAGTGACTCAATATTCAGATCGAAACTTAGCGCTCTGGTAAAGTCTATAACACTAGCAACAGGGCTTTTCTCTACGATGGGAATAGAGCTTACTTTCTCACCATTAAGTACTCGTTGCGCAAGAATACCGGCTGTTTTTCCTTGATCCCAGCCTCTGGTAATAACACCGCCTAAAATACCATGATCAAGATAAAAGTCCCAAAACCCGAAGAGGGGTCTAACAGAATGAGAGGATATAAGTTGAGCACTTTCTTGATATGAAAACCTGTGATTATTTTTATCTATATTAAATGACATGAGCAGAATAACTGTTTTGTTATCAAGTTCAGCGACTTTTTGTTGCAGCTGCTGCATTGATAGCGAGCCTGAATGTTTTATATTGATCGTTTTGGGAAGCTTAGCGACCACTTCATCAAAGCGTTGATGATTCGCTATTCCAGTCGTTGTTGTATCATTAATGACATAGATGGTTTCAGTCTTAGGAAAAAGCGATAGGCCCATTTTTAAGGTTCCTAGAATATCGTAAGATTCCATTACACCTGTAATATTACGGCTGGTCATGTTTTGAGGATCCTGCAGATAATTGACTCCGCAGAATACCACTGGAATATTTTTAAAAAAGTGGTCCTTCAGTCGCATCATAAAATTAAAGGCATTGTCATCGGAAACGATAATCAGATCGAGATCTTGCTGGCCATATTTGAGTTTCAGTAGTTGTGTTAGAGAATAAAGGTATGCTTTATCGGTAAATCGTTTGCTATCCATAAACTCAGTAAATGAGTTAATCATGAACTCTGAATCATGCAGTATATTTTCCAGGCCGTTCATAATAGCCTTTGTCCATGGGTTATCTGCTGAATACGAATGTAGGATAAGGATATTTTTCTGATCGGCATAGGTGATGTTTTTTACTATTGCGTCTTGAGGTAGTTTTTCAATGGGCAGATTAAAATGTTTTATCTGTTTGTAATCAAACAATAATCTATTGACTCCGCGAGTGACTATCTCTATATCAGAGGGAGCGGCTCCCATTAATATTTTGGTCGCCATCTCCGCAACAGTCTCTCCCTGACGAAAACCTGAGGTGAGAACACCTCCCGTTATGCCGTAGTTAAAATAAAAATCCCAGATCGAATAGATAGGCACTGAGGAGGCTGCACTTAAAAGTGAAGCCGTCAACTCTGGATCATAATATACCCCTTGACCATCACGCAAATAAGCAAGCAGAAGAATAATTGTATCAGGTGAGAGCTGCTTTATGGAATCAGCCAGTTCTGTTAATGGCTGATCCTCAAGTATTTCAATTTTAAGATCTTTATTGAGTGTAGGTAATACTTTGTCAAATTCCTCAGCAACATATCTGCCAGTGGCTGTCTGATCATTTATAACGACAATCTTGCGAGTATTCGGTTGCAGATGCAATGCGATATCTAGCGTGGCTTTGATATCTGCAAACTCGAGCACACCGGTAAAATCTGACTTTTTCTGGAATTTTTTAATATCGAGCGCATTGGCGCCACAAAATACGACGGGGATCCCTGGGAAAAGAGTTTCACCTGAACGCAGTAAAAAATCTATCGCATGATCATCAGTGGCAATAATTAAATCAAACTGCCGTTCTTTGAACTTTTCCAGATAAAGCGTTAAAAGCTTGTTGAAATATGCCGGAGAACTGTTTCTTTTGGTGTCCATATATTCAATATGGATATTCGCTTTAGGAAAGGGAAGTGAAAGCGTGCTCTCAATTCCACTTATGATTTGATCCGACCATTCATATCCTTTATGGTACGAATTCAGAACAAGAATTGTTTGCTCTTCTCCACTTTTCTCGCCATAGCATACGGGAACCATTATCAGATTTATCATAAAGCAAAAGATAATGAGCAGATATCGAATCATGTAGCAATTTTCCTAGTTAAAACTAATGTTAAGTTAGCTGTTTTGAATGGCAATAACTGGTTGTTGCTCAATCAAACTTGTTGTTATTAATCTAGATTATATACTGATCTCATTTGCTATTAGTTATTTATGCATTCTTAGCAAGCATGCTAATTTTAATCCGGAAATATTTATAGCTAGAATTAACAAAACTTGCAGCGGAGTATCGGGCAGATCCTTCTTTAAATGTTAATGTTCTTTCCACCGGAACTCTAAACTCATCATCCGCCTGGCACATCAATGGGAATCTTTAATTTTGAAAAGACTAATTTCATTAGCAATTCAAACTATTAGAATACCAAACCAATGCGACTACGGAAATTCCCATCCATTTTTCTTGTGATGAACAACCGCTTTAGCGCCATGAAACATGGCGCTAATTGAATGGCAGGGAATGATTATGAGCGGGATAGGCTTCGGTATACGGCTTTTCTTTTGCTTACTTTTCTTTGGCTGTTTAAAGAGCATGACTCCCTCGAACTGCAAAACGGCGTTTCGGTTTCTCATCGTCTACACACCGTCAATGGCGAAACTCCAACAAGCAAACGCTCACAAGCGAAAGCTTACGATAACCCGATGCGGCATCCACATTACCACGCAGAGTGTGGGCACTAGAAATTGGCTAAGTGAAACCTCCGGTTACTTACTGCTTAATTCAGACGTTTAATCAATTTAGCGGGTTGTCCTCCCACCATAGTATCGGGTGCAACATCTTTAGTCACCACAGAGCCTGCGGCCACAACTGAGCGCGGACCAATGGTGACGCCCTGGCAAATGACGACATTGCCGCCAATCCAGACATCATCTTCGATGGTAATCGGCAAACATATTGTTTCCCACTCTCTGCGTCTGCGATAATCAATGGGGTGAGAAACGGTGTAAAACTGTGCATTTGGACCAATTAATACATGATTGCCGATAGTGATTGGCGCATTATCTAACATGGTAGCGCCCATATTGATAAAGCTCGATGAACCTATCGAAATAGTTTTACCGTATTCGCAGCGAAAAGGAGGATAGATAAAGCTAGTTTCAGTCATGCTTTTTAATAATCGTTTAAAAAGAGGTTTAACTTTAGTGAATTGGCATTGGTTAATTTCTTGCAATAAGTTGAATGTGGTTTCTTTAAGTGCAGTTAATTCAGGGCCAAAATCATCGTAATCCAAGCCCAGTTGCATCTTTTCAAATTCAGTCATTTTTTCAAGTTGAGTCATAGCTAATTACCTTATCGTCAGGTTTATCTGTTGCTTGTAACTTATTCTACATGAAGGATATTATTATCCAAACAGATGCTTTGCGTTAAAATTATGCAGGATAGTGGTTTGCTTTTAGCTCTGTGGCATCTTATAAGCTCTGGATAACGATTGCTGGCGAACTGTGCTCTGCTTTATTTTTTGTTGCCACGCTCTGCACTGTGATTGTTAATAGCGCATCGGTTATTGATAGCTTTCGTTTGTGACGGCAGCTTTAACTTCCACTGTTAGAGATCGGCCCTTGGCTGCGCGTAGATGATGATAAAATGAAACGCAGTTTTTCAGCTCTAATGAGTAAGGGGCTCTGATACTAAGAGCTTTGATTCTCGTGGTTCTCTGCTTTTGGCGCTTTGCGATACTTTGACAGAGTAGATATTGCTATTCGATATTGGTTGGTGTATTAGTTACTTCAACCTGACTTAAAAAGTAGTCATAACTACGGAGCGGTGCATGGATAAGAAACAGCTCGATTATCAACATGAAGCATTGACATGTGCTTTAAAACACCGAGATCTTTATACACAACTTCACTCGCAGCGAGTAATTGCGCTATCTGAAGCCCTAGGAACTGCCTGTCAATTATCAGCAACTGAAATTGATATTCTTAAGATAAGCGCCTCTTTGCATGATATTGGCAAGATTGGTACCCCAGATCAAATACTCTTAAAAGCGGGTAAATTGGATCCTGAGCAGTGGCTGATAATGAAAAGCCATTCACAGATGGGTGAGGATATTATTAAAAAATTAGATATAAAAAACACACAGACCATTGCTAATATCGTGCGCCATCATCATGAACATTACGATGGTCAAGGTTACCCTGATCAATTAGCCGGGGAGCAGATACCTCTGTTGTCCCGTATTATTTCCGTGGCCGACAGTTACGATGCGATTACAGAATCACGTCCCTATCATCAGGCAAAAACACACCAGCGAGCGATGCAAATATTACATGGAGAAAAAGGTACAAAACTTGATCCAAAGTTAGTTGAGCTGTTTACTCTGCTTATTGAAACGAGTCAATATAAAGCGCAGTAGAAAACCACTTTATCTTATTTCTATGAGAAAGCATTACACCTAGCACGGTAAAACTGCGTTTAGGTTTTTCATCATCTATATTTGTATATTTCGAGAAAAGGGTACAGATCTGTCCTGCTTTAAACTAACAACAAGATCCAAAAAGGCAACCTGAGTTGCCTTTTTGTCGAGAGTGCGAAGGTTTAAACGGAGTTAAACGTTAAACGTTAAAGCGGAAGTGGATAACATCACCGTCTTTAGTGATATAGTTTTTCCCTTCTAAGCGCCATTTCCCCGCTTCTTTTGCGCCAGCTTCACCTTTACATGCGATGAAATCATCATAGCTGATTACTTCTGCACGGATGAAGCCCCGCTCAAAATCAGTATGGATAACGCCCGCTGCCTGTGGTGCTGTCGCGCCGACTTTAACCGTCCAGGCACGTACTTCTTTAACACCCGCTGTAAAGTAGGTTTGTAAATGCAGTAATTGATAGCCGCTATTGATCACGCGGTTTAAGCCTGCTTCTTCCTGACCTATCCCATCGAGAAACTCTTTTTTATCTTCTTCATCAAGCTCAGCGATTTCAGACTCGATTGCAGCACAAACTGGCACTACCACTGAACCTTCTTTTTCTGCTATTTCACGTACAATATCTAAATATTCATTATCTTCAAAACCATCTTCACTAACATTGGCAATATACATGGTCGGTTTGCCTGTCAGGAAGTTAAGGTAGGCAACCGCGGCTTTTTCTTCCACAGTTAATTCAAGGCCGCGCACTAAACCGTCCGCTTCAAGATGCGCTTTTATTTTTTCCAATATAGGCATTTCAAATTTAGCATCTTTGTCGCCGCCTTTGGCTTTTTTGGTGATACGTAAAAGGATGCGATCACAACTCTCTAAGTCGGCCAATGCCAGTTCGGTATTGATAATATCAATATCGTCTTTAGGGTCTATTTTACCCGATACATGAACAATATTGTCATCTTGGAAGCAGCGCACAACGTGGCCTATTGCATCTGTTTCACGAATATTAGCAAGAAACTTATTACCCAGTCCTTCACCTTTAGAAGCACCTTCAACTAAACCTGCAATATCAACAAATTCCATTGTTGTTGGTAAAACACGTTGCGGATTAACAATTTCAGCTAATCTATCTAGGCGATGATCCGGTACCGGCACAATACCCGTATTAGGCTCAATCGTACAAAATGGAAAGTTAGCAGCTTCAATGCCCGCTTTTGTTAACGCGTTAAATAATGTTGATTTACCAACATTGGGTAAACCTACTATGCCACATTTGAAACCCATGATTAATGTCCTATTTTGTTAGTTATTTGTGTTAATTGTGGGGGGAAGCGAATTATTATTCCGCTTTAAAACTATGCAGGCGATTCATCGCTTTAGCCAGCCCCTCTTGCCCCAAAATATGAGTGCAGTGTGCTGCCTCATCAATACTTTGGTCAATTAGATTTTGTTCGCTCTTTGGCGCTTTGCCGAGCACATAGCTGCTGACTCTATTTCTGTCACCGGGGTGGCCAATGCCAATCCGCAGACGATAGAAATTTTTATTATTGCCAAGTTTAGCGATAATATCTTTTAAACCATTATGTCCACCATGACCACCACCCAATTTAAACTTCGCAATACCGGGAGGCAGATCTAACTCGTCGTGGGCGACAAGGATCTCTTCAGGTTTAATGCGATAAAAATTCGCCATCGCAGCAACAGATTTGCCACTCAGATTCATAAAGGTAGTGGGAACAAGAAGTCGTAGTTCATTACCCGCAAATTGAATTCGTCCAGTAAGGCCGTAAAACTTTGCTTCAGCTTTAAGCTGGATATTTTCTTGAGAGGTGAGTTGGTTTAAATACCATTGGCCGGCATTGTGTCTGGTTTGCGCATATTCTGGGCCTGGATTAGCCAGGCCCACAAGCAATTTAATCGTTGTTGACACGATTATTCAGCAGCAGCTGCTGCTTCTGCTTCTTCTTCTTCTACTGCAGCTGTTTTAGATAGTATAATTGAAACTAATGGAAGGTCATGTTCTTCACCTTTATTTAGTTCAACAGACTCAACACCAGTAGGAAGCACTAGATCAGAAAGGTGTAATATCTCACCGATTTCCATTTTGCTGATATCAACTTCAACAAATGAAGGTAAATCTGCAGGTAGACATAATACTTCAACTTCGTTAACAGTGCGATAAACTACGCCGCCATTTTTAACAGCTTCCGTAATCTCTTCATTGATAAAGTGAATTGGCACAGTTGTTTGAATTGTTTGAGTTGCATCAACACGAAGTAAATCTAAATGTTGAATTTGCTCTTTAAATGCGTGACGTTGTATCGCTTTAAGTAAAACTTGCTCAGCAACACCATCAATTTCTAAGCTTAGAATTGAAGAGTAAAAAGCTTCAATAGTTTCAGTCTTACGAAGTTCTTTTTGCTTAAAAGTGATTGATACTGGCTCTTTGCCTGCACCGTAAACGATTGCAGGAACTAGCTCAGCATGACGCAGGCGGCGGCTCGAACCTTTCCCTAAGTCAGTACGTGTAGTTGCGCTTAATTTAATAGACATGGTTTAACTCCATTGGTGAGGCCACTTTTATTAGTGCCTCAAATTTAAAATAGGTTTTATCTTGCGACCAGACAAAACCACCTTATCTCTCTCATCTTGATGGGAGGAATAAAAAGGCGCGCCATAATAACCTAGGGAAAGAATTTTGTACAACATTAAAACGAATTTCAATCCATAAAAAAACACCTGATTGCACCGCAATCAGGTGTTTTTTAAATTCATTAAGCTAGACGGCTTAATTAATAATGGAACATTGCAGAAATTGATTCTTCGTTGCTTACACGACGAATTGCTTCAGCGAGCATGCCACTTAATGTTAACTGCTTAACTTTACCTGTCGCAATAATTTCTGCTGAAAGCGGAATTGAGTCAGTAACAATGAATTCATCAATGACAGAGTTTTTGATGTTTTCAGCGGCTTTTCCTGAGAATACGGCATGTGTAGCATAAGCGTAAACAGACGTTGCACCACGTTCTTTAAGTGCTAAGGCTGCTTGGCATAATGTACCACCAGTATCTATCATATCATCAACGATAATACAGTTACGGCCTTCAACATCACCGATTAGGTGCATTACTTGTGCAACGTTTGCTTTTGGACGACGTTTATCAATAATAGCAAGATCGGCATCATCGAGTAATTTAGCATGTGCACGTGCACGAACAACACCGCCAATATCAGGAGAAACAATCATTGGGTTATCCAGTTTCTTCTCTAACATATCTTCAAGAAGAACCGAACTGCCAAATACATTATCAACCGGCACATCAAAGAACCCTTGAATTTGTTCTGCATGTAGATCAACCGTTAATACACGGTCTACACCGACATTTGATAAGAAATCTGCAACCACTTTTGCGGTGATTGGTACACGACTAGAGCGAACTCGACGATCTTGACGGGCATAACCAAAGTAAGGAATAACAGCAGTAATACGTCCCGCAGATGCACGACGAAGTGCGTCAATCATTACTATTAGTTCCATCAAATTATCGTTCGTTGGGGCGCAAGTCGATTGAATGATGAAAATATCATCGCCACGTACGTTCTCGTTAATTTGTACGTGAATCTCTCCATCACTAAAGCGACCAACATCTGCGCTTCCTAATTTAATGAAAAGACGATCTGCAACTTTCTGGGCTAGATCGGGTGTCGCGTTACCTGCAAATAGTTTCATATTTGGCACTGTGAGGACCTCTGTCATCCTGTTGGGTTTGTGTTAAGAAGCAACATGCTAATTAACATTTGTTATTGATTATGGATAACAACCAATAACATTTTAATCTAGAGTGGATAATAATTCATTGAGTGGCGAATTATTTGATCCTTGTGCGATAAAAGCATGTAACCACTCAGGGGCTTTATCTAATACAACTTGAGCATCATGAATACTGTTAAATGTGCTAAAAACACATGCGCCAGTTCCGGTCAGTCGAGTCGGTGCGTATTCTATCAACCAGTCCATTACCTTGGCAACCTTAGGATAGTTATTTTTTACACAGGGCTGGCAATCATTTAGCCAATTTTGACTCATTAACTGCTGGTGATCTTGCTTTGCACTGTTGCGTATAAGGTCTGCTGATTTAAATATCAGAGCCGTCGAAATAGGACAGTGGGGTATTGCCACAAGATAACTGTTTTCAATAGGGTTAGCGGGGCTTAATAATTCGCCGACACCTTCTGCAATCGCCGCTTTTCCAAATATAAACACAGGCACATCCGCACCCAATTCAAGCCCCAATTTAGCTAGTTTTTGTGCGGATAAATTGAGGTTCCAATGATAATTTAATGCGACTAAGGTTGTTGCTGCATCTGATGAACCTCCACCCAATCCACCCCCTAGGGGTAAATTTTTCTCTATCTTAATCGACGCTCCTGCATTTTCAGGCGCTATTTTCTTCAATAGCATGGCTGCCTTATAGATAAGATTGTCCGTTAATGGCACTCCTTCAATATTATCAGAAAGGGTTATTTCCCCGGAAAGATTAGGTGTGATAGTTAAATAATCACAGATATCGATAAATTGAAATAGCGTTTGCAGTTCATGATAGCCATCTTTACGTTGACCGTTTATATATAAAAATAGATTGAGTTTAGCGGGGGCTGGCCAGCGGATAGTCTCTGTTTTAATCATGCTTTATCTCTTTATCAATACATAAGCGTGAGGGCGTCTTGGTAATAGTAATGGCTTATGCTTTTTAAATACAGCGTTTATCTGTTCTTTTGTTTGCAACAAAATCTATCCGCTTGATGGCTGGCGTTCCAAGCAGATAGATTTTTCAGTCCTCTTGAATGCAATAATAAAACTAGCTCGTATTTCTTGGTTGAAGAGTGTCACCACAGTTCCTGTTTTTAGGTTAAGCCCGCTAACATGAATCTACTCATCGATTAAGTTATGATCTAACTGACTCTGATGTTCTTGCACCTTAAATTGACTAAAGCGGGGTAAGAACTTATCCCAGTCGATAATATGGCTGTTTATTTCAGGACCATCAATACAAGCATGCTTACGGATAAGTTTGCCATTTTCCATGACGGGCACCATACAGGCACCGCACATTCCAGTGGCATCCACCATTATCGAGTTAAGGCTGGCAACACATGGCACCTTATAATCTAGCGTTAAATCACTCACAGCACGCATCATCAATGGCGGACCAATAGTGATTACTTCTGCAATTGCACTAGCTTCTTCAGCACTGTCACGATTATTAATCAGCATCTCTTCAAGGGGCATGGTGACGAAGCCTTTGATCCCCATCGACCCATCGTTACTGGTATAAATAATTTCGAGTAGAGAAGGGTATTGGCTGCGCAGGGTTTCAAGGCGGCCCTCTTGTTCTGACCAGAAGCAAAAATCGACACCTCTGAATCCTGCTATCAGGGTGACCTTGTTACCTGTTTCAAGATGCGCACGCATAATCGGGTATACTGCAGGTAAACCGACACCACCGGCAGTGAAGATGACGCGCTGATTTTGTGGATGTTTGACCAACTGACTTGCTTTACCAAGCGGACCGGCGATAGCGGCAAAGCAATCGCCCACCTGCATCTGGTTGATGATTTTTGAGCTGCTGCCCAGACCCTGGATAACCAGCACAATGGTGCCGGAATCGACGCTCCAATCAGCCATGGTTAAGGGGATCAGTTCACCTTTATCATCGCTTAACACGCGCACAAACTGTCCGGCTTTGGCTGATTTTGCAATTAAGGGCGCTTTGATGGTGAATTCCACAACGCCTTCGGTTAATTGAGTACGTTTAACAATTTCAGCGGGTGTTTGTGCCAGGTCTGTATAGTGACTTGCTTGAGCGACAAGATTGTTCACTTCTTTGACGTTGAAATGTGAATCCTGCATGATCTCTTTTGCTGCAGCTTGGCCATCACCTGCGGCTTTAATCGCAGTAGAGCCTCCGCGGGTTGCATCGCCTCCGCTGTAAATACCGCTTAACGAGGTTTGTTGCGAGCCTTTATTGAGGAGTACAGTGCCCCATTTAGATGTTTCTAAATCGGGCTGTGCATCTTTGACAATTGGATTGGGGTTGTTACCGAGCGCCATAATCACTAAATCAACCTGTATTAGTTCAGTTTCACCCGTTGCTTGTGGACGGCGGCGACCAGAAGCATCGGGCTCTCCCAATGCCATCACTTCGAGTTTGCTACTGGTGACTACGTGGTTTTTGTCACCCAAAAACTCACAGGGAGAACGCAGTTCTTTAAGCATGATCCCCTCTTCAAGTGCGTGGTGCAGCTCTTCAACCCGAGCTGGCATCTCCTGTTTACTGCGGCGATAGACAATCGTCACGTTGGCACCTAAACGGCATGCGGTGCGCGCGGCGTCCATGGCAGTATTACCACCACCGATCACTATTACCTGTTTATCTTTCACTTGCGGCAGTGGGGTTTCATACTCGGCTTCATTAGCATGCATCAGGTTAACCCGCGTTAAAAACTCATTGGCCGACATGATATTGAGCAGATGTTCACCCGGTATATTCATAAAACGAGGTAAACCTGCGCCCGTTCCCACAAATATTCGTGTAAATCCTGCCCGTTTTAAATCAGCAAGCGTAGCTGTTTTACCCACTATGTAGTTAGTCACAAAACGGCCGCCAAGGTTTTTGATTTTGGCAACCACATCATCGATTAATTGATTGGGTAAACGGAACTCGGGAATGCCATAACGGAGTACGCCACCGAGTGCGTGAAATGCTTCAAAGACAGTGACCGGGTAACCCGCTTTAGCTAACAGGTAGGCGTTAATCAGCCCTGACGGGCCTGAGCCTACAATAGCAACCGGTGGTTTAGTTGCGATAGCCCAAGGATTGCACACGTTGAGATCGTTTGCTATGCCGCCGTCTAACTGACGTTGTCGTTGTGGTAAGAACCATTCGAGCTGCCCGATCTCAATTGGCCGTTCTTTAAGGGTACACGCACCTTGACATTGCACCTCTTGAGGACAAACGCGGCCCGTGACATTGGGTAGCGGATTGGCATCGCAAATAAGTTCAAAGGCGTTTTTAAACTTACCTTCCCCCATCAGATTTAATACTTGCGGGATATGAATTTTAACCGGACAACCGCCGTCATGATCGCCGCTTACCTCACCTTGTTTGTCGCATTGTGGAACACCTATTTCACATGGTCTGTCTTTACACTGTTTGTCTCGCAATACTTCCAACCACACAAACAGTTCCACTTCCCGTAGACTGTAACCCAGCCCCATATAGCCAAGATACCCCTGATTAACCAAATCAAAATCTTTGCGTCGCTCAAGAGCGGGCCGGACATAAGGGGGAATACTGTTTTTTCCTGGCCAGTCCTCCGACAAGCCTTTAAACATAGGATACCGGTCGGATAGATGCGTGTCTAAACCTTGGATAAAAGTACGTTTTTGTTGCAGTGGAACACGCCATAAATAACGTTGTAAGGCTTGGCTTAACTCATCGTTTGCCAGTAGCAGCTCCCATAGCTTTTCTGTAAAGGCAGCGTTTAGCTTGCCCTTTTTGAGCATTTCCCGGATAGCCTGCTGGCTATCGTCAATGATCATCTGTTGAAACCGCAGCGGGTTCTGTTCCATCCGTTGCATCAACAGATCGCGTTGCGTCTGAGATAATGTGGCTGGCATACTTATACCTCCATCTTTGCTGGCGCATTGAACTGGATAATTTCCGCATCGCACTCAGCAGCGATACGAGCCGCCCGGCTAACCAATTCATCGCTTATTACGATATTTTCCAGCGCACCGGGAATGACGCGGCTAACAACTTTCGCAGCACCGTTATCGACAATGGTGACTTTCTCAAATAGCTCACCTAATTGCTGATAACAGGTTTTGCAGTCAGTACATTTACCTTGATCTTGATCGCTAATAAAAACTAATGGTTTATCAGTAGCGACTGTACTACTTGATGCTTGTGTGGCGTCCACCTGAGTAACTGGAATAGATTGTGCGGGTGAAAAATCGCCCTTGGTCATCGCCAGTTCCGCTAAACCATTAGCAATATTATCGATTGCTTGTTCTTTGTCTTGGATCGCTTGTTGATAGCGCTGCTGCCATTGCGTAATCTGCTGTTGGTGATCCTGCTCAATTTTCACAAGATGTTGACCGCTGATATATTGCAACATTCGCCAATTGCGTAACCGTTCTTCCGTCAGGGCAATAATGGCGTCAGAAACAGATAACTGGATTAAATGGTTCTGTTTATCTGTTGACCAGATAAAGGGCACTTTTTCGATCCGCTCGGATCTGCTTAGTACTATGTAATCTGCTACTTCTAATAATGATGAACTGCTGTCGATCACTTGGAAATGTTTCTTAAAGCGGCCTTCCTGCAAAGCAAAATCAGCAGGGGTAAATGGCACTTGTTGCAATTGGGTCATGCCATCAGCGTCAACATAAGTAATTGTTTGGGTTGCCCAATCCTGCAATAGATCAGGGTTTCCTTCCAATGAGAAGCGCTCAGCTAATGTTGCACCTTTACGTGGATCATGCATGAAAACCGGATTCATGCGACTTTCAACTGCCCATCGTGCATGACGTGTACTGGCATCATCGGCAATACCGTGTTCACCCATGCAGGGCGTATACACGTCAAACAAAGCAGGGGCATCTTGATAGTTCAGGTATTCCATCAAGCTGGACATAAAGTGACCCTGTAGTGCTGTTGAAGTTTGCACAACCATCACTTTCGGGTGGAAGGTGGCAATAATACCGAGCTCTTTACGCGCCTCTTCTTTACCGCTGTGCGCGCTGCCAACACGGCTAAGATCAGAGTCTTGGGCCATGAAGCTTGCGGTAGATGCTTGACCACCGGTGTTCGAGTAACTGCCGGTATTAAGTACCACGACTTTAATGGGTGTCGATGTTGTTAGTAAGCGGGACAGGGCACCGAAACCTATATCATAAGTTGCACCATCACCCCCTATGCTAAATACCGTTGGCAGTAACGCCAGTTCTTGATCGCAAAGCTGTGTCCACTCAAGGTAGCGCAGCTGCTGGTCATGGATTTGCGGGTCATAGAGATCATCAATATCCAATTTTGCACTGCGGATCGCTTTAATTTGCGCAAGCTGATTGGCGACTTCCCCTTCAAATAACCCTTTCGCAACAGCCGGTGCATCTTGAAACAGACTATTGACCCAGGGATCATTATAAGGATTTGACGGGAACGTTGAGGCATAAACACTGCTACAACCTGTGGCGTTGGCAATAAGAGCATCGGACGGGCCATTGCCCGTCGGCCCATGTTCGAAGAGGAATAGACGTTTGTCTAATGTTTTGATTGTTTGTTTGATACGCGCAGATCTATTTGCATCCTTTTCATCAGACACAGTCGTAGCGAGCTTAGCTTCTAATTGTGCAAGCAGATTTTCTAACTGCCCGATATGGGTATTATAGCGTTGTTGTTGTAGCGCGCGGTTTATTGATGTGACTAAACGTAGCGTGGTTACTTCACCGCAGCCTCGACAGGCACCATGACCTGAACTCATTGCATAGTAATTATGGCGATCCAGTAATAAGCGTTTCGCTTCACCACCGGACTGGGTTGCCTGCTCAATAAAGCGAATCGGGGTGTTTGGCATTTCCGCCATGGTATTAAAGAGTTGATGCATCCGTGTGTTGATTGCGTTGGTTTGACCTGTTTTTGTAAGTGCTTTAGGGCCACAAACATCGACACATTCCATACAGCCGCTACATTTGCTTGGATCAATGGTGACGCTGAATAGCCCACCCGAACCTGGTAGTGCATTTTCCATCGCATCGAAAAAAGGTTTGGTGCGGCTCAATGGCATCTGTTCAAGTTGCACACAAACACTGGCCAGGTGCTGCTGCATTGCTCGGCTACTAAATGTCATGCTATCGACAACTTTTGCCATAAGAGCATGTAAAGCGGCGGTATCCCCTTTAGCTGCACTGCGATATTGATGACGAATAGCATCACAAAGAGGGGGGACCTGATCCTTGAGCAGTTCAAGCTGTGCGGGTGGCAGTTCGAGTTTGCCGATGGCGAAGTTTAAGATATCGTGGAGCTCATGCACCGCATTAGGAATGGCGCCGTCCGGACAGGCAATAGTACACTCCATACAGCCTGTGCATTTGTCAGCGTTGAATAAGGGGACATTTAAACGGAACAAGCCTTTATCTTTAGTTATCGCGCTTGCAGGCGGCAGAAACATCCCTGAGCCGGGGATGACAGGCGCTTCACTGATGCTACCGTCGGCATAGCTGTTCCCGGCAATATGATCAAAGTAAGCCTGATCGAATAAGCCACAGCTGGCGTTGCTGGCTGTATTGTGTTGTATCTGCGTCTCTGGGGTTTCGATTGCATCAATATCAGTGAAGTCGGCATAGCACACTGCTTGCGTCGCTTGCACTCCGTCACGAATCACCGCCATATTACCCGCCACGACTTTTTCACCTTTCGCGCCGAATTTTTTATTAATTTGCCGTTCAATACGCGCGAGCATTTGCTCGGCATCAGTATCTTCAATGACCTGCTTGGCATGTCCGCACAAGGCGCCAATAAAGGCAATGCCCATCATTCTAATTTCTAAGTCAGGCGTCGGCGCATGCTTACGTGCAACTTTAAATGCATCGACGACATAAAAATTAATATTTTTCTCACGTATGTATCGGCGGGCACTTTGCGGCAGCGCTTGCCAGGCCTGCTGGGGCGTATGCTCAGTTTGTAAAATGAAAGTGCCGTTTTCAGTCAGCCCGGCGAGTGGGTTGGTGTGCATGAATACCTTGTGATCGGGTGACAAGACAACCTCAATCTGCTGAAGCTCGGCGTTGGTTATTTTGATCGGTTCGGGTGATAAGGTAATGAAAAAATTAGTCGGCGCGCCACTTTTTTCACTGCCGTATTTAGGCATTGATTTCGAATGTAAACCGAGTGCACCCGCGAGAATGTCGGTGAGCAGTTTACCCGTTGCAATGGTGCCGTAACCACCGACAGAGTGGAAACGGATGCGCAGAGCACTTTCCGGTAGTAAGTTCGGGTTTTTACCGGTTGCTAACGCCATCAGCTCAGTATCCGGGTAGGCTTGATGCAGACGCTGTTGGCTCGCGCTTAATTCACCCGATGCTGAATAGGTAAAGAACTGACTGCCTAAATAGAAAAAGGGTTTGCTGCTTTGTGTAAACATATTTTCAAATGCAGCAATCAGATGACAAGGTTGTAAATCATGGCCGCCTAAGCCAAAAATACCTGTACTGATTTGCGGTGTGTTCGTGAGCGGCATAATCCCTTTATGACGAAGGGTTACAGCATTCTCACTGGCTTTAAATATCGCCCGCGAGACGCGTTCAGTTAGCCGCGTTTCATCACAACGCTCAAGAATAGTAACTGCTTTTTTACCCGCCAGTTTTTCAATTAATTGAGCTTCGGGAAACGGGTGCAGTTGTTTAATGGAAATTACGCCTACTTTGTGACCTAGAGTGCGCAAATAACTGGCAACCGCTTCCGCATCATCCGTAACAGACCCTAAACCAAGCAGCAGGTACTGCGCATCAGTGCACATAAATTCCATAACAGGTTCGTATTGACGGCCAGTTAAATGTGCATACTCGTTCATCGCTTGTTCAATAAACTGCGGTACATCACTCATGAAATGGGTTCGATGATCGACGATACCTGCTTGATAATCGGGTTGATTTTGCACCCCGCCAGTCAAGCCGGGATTGTGCGTGTCAACTAAAGCAGGGACGCGTTGACGACTATCTTTTTGATAAGCGTTTAGCCATGTGCGCTGCCATTTTTTGTGCAGCTCTGCCGGAATAAACTCATTGCTTTCGCTAAGACGAATGCCGTCACTATCCGCTTCTATCTGCTCACTGCAGTAGTCGATATAATCTTTTAAAGCTTGGCATTTATCCGGCCAGAACTGATCCTGATATTTTTCAATAAAGCGGGTGAGTTGCCATACTCGTCCTTTTGCACCATAAAGCATACGCTGCGCTTCGGTTGGCGCTGTAATACGCTCGCGTGGATCGCCGAGATACTGTTTTAGCATTTCCGGCTCAGGCAGCAGCACTTCACTTTGAATATGGCTGGTGGCAAAACCGTCCATCGTATTGGCGACAGGAATAAGGGAGAGGGCACTGACCCGATAAGAGATGGCAGCTAAATCGGCTGCCTCCTGGGCGTTGCTGGCAAATAATATGGTATATCCCGCGGAGAGCAGGGCGTAGACATCATCATGGCCAGCCATGACGTTGAGTGAATGACGCGAGACAGAGCGCGCTGCAACATGAAGTACAAATCCAGCTGCCTTTTTGCCAACCGTTACATAGTGAGATTCTAAAGCGTACAGGATCCCCTGACTGGAAGACGCATTGGAAATATATTTTCCACCTGTTAACGCGGCGCCTAATGCACCACTTTGTGCGGAGTGTTCACCTTCAGGTTCAAAGAAAAAAGGGTGCTCCCCCCACACATTGCACCCGCCTTGTGCGCGAAATGCTTCATATAGTTCAGAAATTTCTGTCGAGGGGGTAATGGGATAACCAATCACCCCCCCGCAAACATGATCCATAACATGTGCAACCGCGCCATTACCATGAATAACAGTCGCTACCCCCGGGTATTGCGGAATATCTTGCTGTTGCTTATCAGATTTGGACAATAAAGACATGAACTATTTCTCCTCGTATGCATTAGGCAAGCTAATTGGTCGATGACTTTGGCCAACAACATACGAATCGCCATCAAACTCCGGCAGTTCAGGAACTTTAGGCGCGTATCTCAGCTTTAAACCATAACTGTTTGAAAAACGAATATGTGACATTGAAATACTAGACTAGTTGCCGCCAGAAAATGCGCCGTTCTTCACAAAAAATGACTAAATTTATTTTATTAGCTGGATCAGGGGAGAGGTGATTCGCCGCCATTTTTTATCAGAAAAGGAGGCTATCATTGGCCAGAAATCATTAACTTAAATGATAAATAGGTTATCTAGAAGTAAATTTATGGAGCAAGGCTAATTACTCTTTAATAGGTGTGATTTGCCACTTTGAAATAGAAAATTTGATGCGCAAATCTTGTTGTTTGAGTTGCAGTTTATGCGGTAAATTGATCCCTTGTATGGCTTTGTAATCACCGTAATCAACCGTCCATTGAACATTGTGTGGATCGCTACTTGATAGGCTAATAACTTGGTTATTTCCATCAAGTTGATAACTGGCATGGTTGGGGTTACCCTTAATCCATTGCTGCAGAGCGGCAATTGGAATGACAAATCCTGATAGTTTTTCAATCAGGATTTCCGGATCGTTTCCATAATAGGTTTTACCGTCAAAAATTATTTTTGTTCCTGATTGATCCTTTATTACATCTAAAGTTGTTAATCCTAAAAAGTTAGTTAAAGTGATTTGAAACTCTTCTCCGGACTGCTGCCAGAACAGGTTCCGGCTGAACCGTAGTTCAGATGTAAAATAAGCCAGCTTACCTGTTAAAGTCCACTCATTTAAATTCTCTAACTGCTGTTGCTGGGTTTGCCAATTGACATGTTGCGCTGTAGGAATTTGCGCACAGCCAACAAGGCCTAATGTAAAGAGAAGTAGCAGCAAAGTTTTTTTCATAATGTTAAACCTATTTAAAACGATCAATATTAACCAATAAGTGGCGACTAATTAGGGTGGTTCTGACGTATTTTAAGAAACATTTCTAAGTTTGCTAATAGTAAATCCACCAGTAACGGATCAAAGTGTATAGCGCGTTGCTCTTTGAATAATGCGAGAATCTCTTCCAATGGCCATGCTTTTTTATACACCCGTGCACTGCCTAATGCGTCAAACACATCCGCAATGGCTGTAATACGGCCATAAATATGGATATCTTCACCGCTCAGTTGCTGCGGGTAACCCGAGCCATCCCATTTTTCATGGTGATGATAGGCGATAATGGAAGCGGCTTTGAGTACGGGCCGTGTAGAGTGGTTAAGTAGGTCAAAACCTATCTCTGCATGTGTTTTCATTATGGAAAATTCATTTTCATCCAATTTCCCCGGTTTATTTAAGATTGCATCCGGGATCCCAATTTTACCAATATCATGCATCGGGGAGGCGAACTTAATAAGCTCCGCTTCCGTTTTGTCAATGCCGGCAAGTAAGGCTAATAATTGTGAATATTCAGCCACACGGCGTACATGATCGCCCGTTTCTTTAGATCGTGTTTCACCAATCTCTCCCATTGCGTAAACAATCTCTTTTTGGGTGTCGAGTATCTCCTGATTAAGCTTCATAATTTCAGAGATATCAGTCCCATAGACAACAACACCATCGAGTTCAATAGAGCCGCGCGTGATTAGCGAATAAACTTGCTTATCAGGAAGGGTAAGGGTTGTGCGATTGATCTGCTGTTTTTGAATAATACTGTCAATTTCGCTATTAATTAAATCTTGATACCTTTTCACATCAGGAAAAAGCGCTTTAGCAGGCGTGTTTGCAAACGCGAGCTGATTATCCGCTTTGAAAATAAAAACAGGTTGCGGGTTATACTTAGGCAGATAGTTTAGAAACAAGTGCTTTTTAGCAGCCGCTGTCTGTCTACCCAAAAGATGAGTAATAGGGCACTTTGAGGTTAACCCCGAGTTGATTAAGATAATCCCCACAGGCAGCAATAGAAACCATAAAAAATGCGATCCCGCGGTAATGGATAAAACGCCCAATAATACGCGCAGATCACTTTCGTTTTTACTTATGTTAATTAACATCTGAGCCTCAGATAACTTTGCAGGTAGCTTAATGTAAATGATTTTAAAGCAGATATATACCACACAGTCATTGTAAAGCGTGCAGGCACGAACAGATATTGAGTCTGCGGTGCCGTCATTGTTTAGGGAAGCGAGTAGAGTAACGAGGAAAGTGCAATTTTGAGGCTGTAATAAAAAAGTATAACGCGTGTAGTTGAACTTAATATTTTGACGCCATTAACCAATATCTAAACCATAGTTTTTTTGTTATTGATCTGCTTAGCAAGCAGATCAATAAAGTCACTGCAGGCCTATTTATTGAATTAGCAGCTCTTGCGCATTTGCCAGCGTCCGCTCTGTAATAGTATTGCCACCTAACAAGCGTGCCAGTTCATTAATACGGGTTTTGTTATTGAGTTTAACCATAGTAGTGTTGGTTGTTTTCCCGTCGTTATGTTTATCGACAAACATCTGCTGATGGCCATTGCCGGCAACTTGTGGCAAATGGGTAACACAAAGAATCTGCGTGTTTTCACCTAAGCTGCGTAATAATTTGCCCACAACCGCAGCCGTCGCACCACTGATACCCACATCGACTTCATCGAAAATCAGTGTGGGTGTGGAAATGTGCTGGCTGATAATAACTTGAATTGCCAGTCCAATTCTTGACAGTTCGCCTCCCGATGCAACTTTACCTAACTCTTGTAATGACTGGCCTGCATTGGTTGATATCTGAAATTCAATGCTATCAATGCCGAGAGGGCTTAACTGCTTGCCCTCATTCTGCGTTAATGCAACGTGAAATTGACCGGATTCCATATTAAGTGTTTGAATACTTTTGCTGACCTTTTTACTTATCTCTTTCGCGTAGCGCAAACGACTTTGACTGAGTTTGCATGCATGGGTAAAGTAGTCCGCTTCCGCTTGCTGTAAATCAGCAGTTAACTGTTCTATTTGCGCTTCACTGTTATTGAGTTGTTTATACTCTTTGGCAAGTTTTTGATGGTGATTGTAAAGTGATTCTGGTGGCACATGATGCTTGCGAGCAAGTGTTAACGCATCACTCATGCGTTTTTCCAGTGCTTGAAACTGCTCGGGATCCAGTTCTAAATTATCATTGAAATGGCGCAGTTCATAACTTGTCTCTTCTATTTGTATGACCGCTTCCTGAAGGTTGGAGACAATTGTCTCTAAATTTATATCGTGTTCCATCTGCGCTGACAGCAGGGAAATACTTTTACGTAATAAACTCAGTGAATCAAATTCTTCGCCGTCCGTTAACTGGTTTAAGCTGACTTGACAGGCCTCTTGCAGGGTGCCGCTGTTTGCTAAACGTTTATGCTCCTGTTCGATATTTTGAAATTCATTTTCATTTAGTGCAAATTCGTCAAGCTCTATAATTTGATATTCAAGCAGCTGTTTACGTGCTTGTTTCTCTTGCTGGTTTAAGATCTGCTGTTTTAACTGTTTATTTAAAAAGTGCCAGCCCTGGTAAGTATCTTTTACTTTCTGTAATAAGGAATTGTGATTGGCGTAGTCATCGATAATTGCAAGTTGAATCTCATTTTTTAGCAGACTTTGGTGGGCATGCTGTCCGTGGATATTAACCAATAACTGGCCCAGACTTTTTAGCTGTGAAAGCGGTACGGGCGTACTATTGATATAGGCACGGGAACGTCCCTCTTTGGTGATGATTCGACGTAATAAACATTCGCTATTGTCGCTTAAACTATCTTCCAGGTCGTTACTCTTAAGCCAGTTCTGCGCATGAGGGGTGTCGTTCAAGTTAAATCGCGCGTTAACCTCCGCTTTTTCTGTGCCAACTCGAACCATATTCGCATCCGCCCGTGAGCCCAGGCATAAACCAAGTGCGTCAATGGCAATGGATTTTCCGGCACCTGTCTCCCCTGTAATGGTCGTCATCCCTTGATGGAATTCAAGTTCTAAAAATTGAACAATGGCAAAACTTTGAATGGTTAATTGGCTAAGCATAATTTCACACCCCGAATACTGTCTATAACTACTGTTTGTAGATACAGTTTAATACTGTTTTTTTAAACAGTAAAGCAGGTTTTGTTTTTTTGTTACGATTATCTTGTTAAAGTCAAATTTCACAATCATTAAGAGGATCATATTTCACAACAAGTTTGTATTTAAGCAGCTCCTGAATAGTAACCACGCCGACACATGATTTTGATTGCTCATTGGTAACAATCACTACCGCATCTGGACGCTGTAAAAAAATGGGCTCAAGGCTCGCAACAGGGCTATTTGCACTGATTTTAGGGAACTCTTTATTCATCACTTGGTGAACACGCTTTTCTAATGTCAAAATATCTCTTTTTTGCTCACCTTCAGTTTCAAGGTAGGGGCTTAATGCTGCAAGCATATCAGCTGAATTTAACACTCCAATACACTGCGATTCATTAATCACCAATAGATATGTTTGTTGTTGCTCATTAAATAATTTTCTGGCGTTAAACAAGCGGTCATCCGATGATATGTGCGAAAATTCTCTGTTCATCAGGCAATCAACGGTAGTGACAGGTGGTTGATAGATCAGCTTGAGCAGCTCTTTTTGAATCGGGCAAGCAGAAGCGGACAATATAATTTCTAAAGGTTGTGGTTTACTGACAATATAGCCTTGTATCTCATCAACGTTTGCGCGTGACAACAATTTAAATTCATCAATGGTTTCAACACCTTCGGCTATCACTCTACCTCCCATTTTGTGGGCTAATTTAGTCAGCATCTCTATCATTGAATATTCGTTACTGTCCAGCGTTAGATCCGTGACAAAGGATTTGTCAATTTTGATAATATTAACCGCTAAATCTTTGAGGTAGGAAAAGGTAGAGTATCCGGTACCAAAATCATCAAGCGCAACTTGAACGCCATGTGCCTGCAGTTTTTCTACCCACATTTTTTGCCACTCAATATTCTCAAAAAATGCGGATTCCGTTAACTCAATGGTCACTTTGCTTAAATCAGCGCCTGAATCCAGTAATATATCTATGGTTTCTTCAAGACAACATTTAGAGATCCGGTCATTGGCCAACGACCGGTTGATAGACATGCCAATATCCAGAGAGTGGAAATGCTTCTGAAGTAAAGGTAATGCGCTTAATGCTATTTTTGTCACTTTGCGATCGATTTCACTGACCCAGTTATGTTCTTCGGCTATCGAGATCAGCTCTTGAGTGTTATAACTTAGCGTGGTGTTAAGTTCGACTCTAAATAGGGCTTCAAATTTACAGATTTGCATGCTGCGTATATCGGTAATTGGCTGGTAGTGAACCGCTATTTGATCGTTTTTTAAAGCCTCTTTTAATAGCTTGGCAAGGATCTCTTTTTTATTAAAACGTTTACTAAAGCGGCTGTCAAAATAATAGATTGCGCCTTCATCAGAGCACGGGTTGGCGATTAAAGTTTGCATGCTGTGAGTCAGCAGTTGCACCGGACTGTTGGCATCAACAGCAAGCACAGAAACCCCCATATTTATCTTTACATTTAGACTTTCTGTTAAATCATGGGGATCACCCTGTGATAATGTTTTAACCGTTTTTTGCAGTAATATATTTATTTTATCGGCGTCTTTATTCTGTACCCAATATGCACAATAAATTTTATCGCTGATTAGACCCAAGCCAGCGCTGTGCTCTGTTATATTAAAGCGTTGTGCTATCAGCCATTGCATTACCGAGGAGTTTATCTTATGTGAAGATTTTACTGTAAATGCAGCGACAACAATGGTTTTATTGGTACTAAGTTCATTATAAGATTCTGCAAGCTGTTCAGTGAAGGCTTGTTTATCAGGAAGATGCTGCTTACTTTGAGGCAATTCGTAGTTTGTAAATAGATTTGCTGAGACGTCCAGCTTAACGCTCTCAACATAATAATAATGGTCACCACAAAGCAGATCCAATCTGCGCAGTTTAAGCTCATTAGTATAGAGTTCATCCTGTCTGTTTTTGGCTAATAACTCGCCACTCCAAATTTTGCAATTATCCACTTTGGACCAGAGCTTATTGTAAAAATCATCGCTATAATGGTCAGATTTCAGTACCTGAATATTTTTTCCTAGCAGTTCATGCTCTAAATACCCTGTTTCGCTACAATACTGTTTATTGATCATTAACATATTGTGATCAGCATCTAACAACATCATCCCGCTCGTGGTGCTGGCAAATATTAATCCCATAATCTCATCTATTTGCGCAGCTTGAGGAAAGCGTTTTAATAAACGCAGATGACCAACCATCATCAAATCAGACGCCTGCTGACTATCTAAATCAAAATAAAATTCAATAAGGTAACGACTTTTTAAGGCCGTGGTGACAAAGGTGCCGGTACAACTCTGTTGACTGACTAAGGTCTGTTTAACCATTTTTTTTAATTGCGTAACTTGCTCTGCCTTAAACACTTTAAAAAGGCTATCGAGAGTAAGTTTGGAATTTTTAGCGTAACCCAAAAAATTTAATAGAGGTGCATCACCAATTAACTCTCCGCTTTGCAGATGCAACTGCCATTGGAAAGGGGGGATGTCATTTATCGTCAATACTTGTTTAGTCTCGGAGCCGGTGTCGGTTCGCATACTCATATTCACTCATAAAAAATCACGTTTAAGGCATCGCTTAGTGGCATCAAGTCAGCACTAAACAGAGGCTTGTTTGATAGCACAAATAATAAAAGAAAATATTTACGTTCATAATAGAAGATTAGCAACAGTCTCATCCACTAGCTACTCATATTATAGTGGGACGAGTGTAAAATAAATAGAACTAGCACGCATATCACGTGGCTTTATAATGTTTTTATATTACATTTATATTGTTTTGTAGCTTCTGGGTATCGAGTTGATGATTGCGCGGGTGATGATTTTTAATTCATATTGTGAGCCTGATAAATCTAAAAAAGCAATTAGGAACAATGTAAACGGTTTGTTTATTAAACCAAGCGAAGCGCTTTGATATTGATCGCACTTTAATGTCTGTTTACCACTGAAGTTTGCCCCTGTTGAGCCTGAAAGTTTCACATTCAACTTCGTTATCAGTTATTAACTTAGAGTGACTACATTACATGACTTCTGCCTTGCTGGGTATAAAAACAGCCTTCAGCAGGAGCAAAGATAAACAGGCCTAATGCCGCTAGATACTTTTAAAAAAGTTTATTACCCCACCCCAGTTTGTTTTGTAATACATGGAAATAGTTATAATTTTGTGGATGCACTAATTTTAATTTGTGCTGAGTTTTTTTTATGATCACCTCATCACCGGGTAA
This sequence comes from Psychromonas sp., assembly GCF_047632995.1. Classification (GTDB taxonomy): domain Bacteria; phylum Pseudomonadota; class Gammaproteobacteria; order Enterobacterales; family Psychromonadaceae; genus Psychromonas. The sequence goes on along the minus strand of NZ_JBLIEK010000005.1, from coordinate 46,241 downwards.
AACCGATAAGTTGACGTGGCTATCGCAGCTGATCTGCATCTCTGTTGTATTATGTTCTGAAATTTTCAAACGCACACAACTGTTCGCATCAATAACTATCGGGCGACTGTTCAGTGTGTGTGGGAAGATCGCCAGTAAACTAATAGCATCCAGATTAGGCGTCAATATCGGCCCACCACCTGAGAGGGAATAGGCAGTTGATCCCGTTGGTGTGGAGATAATTAAACCATCGGCGCGCTGATTAAGCATGAAATTATCGTTGACATAAACTTCAAAGTCTATCATGTGAGCAATTTTATCTGGGTGTAATACCGCTTCATTGACGGCGGTATTACTGCTTTTCATATGCCCATGGCTATATACCAGCGCTTCAAGTAAGAAGCGATTTTCTACCTGATAATTCCCTTTTAATACTTCTTCGAGTGGTTGCTCGAAATTATCGGGATCAAGATCGGTTAAAAACCCCAAGTTCCCGCGGTTTACACCTATCACAGCAATATCAAAACGAGCCAAAACACGTGCAGCGCCAAGCATATATCCATCACCACCAACAACTATCGCCAAATCGCACAATTCGCCAATTTGGACCAGATCTGCACTGACAACTGATTCAATGGACAGTTCATCAGCAATACGAGAGTCAACAATCAGCTTCAGTCCTTTCTTTTGTAAGAAATCATATAAAGCAAGCAAGCTTTGTTTTGCTTTTGGATGTTGAGGTTTGCCGATTAAACCAATCGTTTTAAATTCAGTCAGATCAGTATGTTGAACACTCATAGAGCCTCTGTCGTTGGTGGGATTCAATTTACATTGAGTATAACCTGATTGCATATTGTTATAATAGTCATTTGCCGGGTTTTCGTACCGAGGCAAAGAATTTAAGCATATTGGCATAACGGGCTTGAAACTATTATTCCGATCCCCATAATACAGTGTATAACTAATATAATTGAGCAAACATGTGGGATTGGATAATGAGTGAAGAGAAAAAAGTAGCACCCGAAGAGCATACTGAAGAAAATTTAACGGATGCGAAGGTTGAATCAGCAGAACCTGAAGCAAAAGTTGAAACTCCAAATGAGATCGATAAAGTTGCTGAACTTAGCAAAAAGTTGGCACTTGCACAGCAAACAATAATCGATCAACAGGAATCTGTTGTTCGTGCTAAGGCTGACATGGAAAATGTACGTCGTCGGGCTGCTCTGGATGTTGAAAAAGCGCATAAATTTGCGCTCGATAAATTTGCTGATGGTCTTTTACCCGTTATCGACAGTTTGGAAATGGCGATTAGCCATGCAGATCAAGAAGATGAAGCGTTAAAACCTATGATTGATGGCGTTGAGCTGACGCTTAAATCTTTGCTTTCAACGATTGAGAAGTTTGGCTTATCTGTTATTGAGCCAATAGGAGAAACGTTTAACCCTGAAAAGCATCAAGCGATGAGTATGCAAAGCGTTGAAGGCGTAGCTGCAAATCAAGTTATTGCTGTAATGCAAAAAGGATACGAGTTAAACGGCCGTTTAATTCGTCCGGCAATGGTCATTGTTGCAAAAGCGCCTGAGTAGCAGCTCAACTGCGTTTAAATAGCCAAACTTGCAGATGCATCTGCTAGTTTGGCTATATTAGGCACTTCTGTGCTTTTTTATAAGCGCTGAAAATATTAATAAAAATCATCTTTTTTTATTAATAAACCTTGAAAGTAAAAAATAGCCCCTCATATATAAAAGTATCAAAGCGATACCCTCTGTTTAAATATAAATAGGGGCTGCTTACAAAACAATAAGTAATTAAATCAAATTAAGTTTGGAGAAAAGTAAAATGGGTAAAATAATTGGTATTGATTTAGGTACAACAAATTCATGTGTGTCTGTACTTGAGGGTGGTGTTGCTAAAATTATTGAAAATGCAGAGGGTGAGCGTACTACACCTTCAATTATCGCGTATACCGATGGTGAAACATTAGTTGGTCAACCTGCTAAACGTCAATCAGTAACAAATCCACAAAATACCCTTTTTGCGATTAAACGTTTAATCGGTCGTCGTTTTGAAGATGAAGAAGTACAGCGTGATATTAAAATCATGCCTTACAAAATTGTTAAAGCTGATAATAATGATGCATGGGTTGAAGCGCGTGGTAACAAAATGGCGCCTCCGCAAGTCTCTGCTGAAGTACTTAAAAAAATGAAAAAAACAGCTGAAGATTACTTAGGCGAAAAAGTTTCGGGCGCGGTTATTACTGTCCCTGCTTACTTCAACGATGCTCAGCGTCAAGCAACTAAGGATGCGGGTCGTATTGCCGGTCTTGATGTTAAACGTATTATCAATGAGCCAACAGCGGCTGCATTTGCATACGGCGTTAACACAGCTAAAGGTGACAGCGTGATTGCCGTCTACGATTTAGGCGGCGGTACTTTTGATATTTCAATTATCGAAATTGATGAAGTAGACGGCGAAAAAACCTTTGAAGTACTAGCAACAAACGGCGATACACACTTAGGTGGTGAAGATTTTGATAACCGTTTAATTAACTTTTTAGTTGCTGAATTCAAATCTGAGCAAGGTTTTGATTTGACTAAAGATCCGTTAGCTATGCAGCGTGTTAAAGAAGCGGCTGAAAAAGCAAAAATAGAACTATCTTCGGCGCAGCATACCGATGTTAACTTGCCATACGTGACAGCTGATGCGTCAGGTCCGAAACATCTAAATATCAAAATTACCCGTGCGAAACTTGAATCACTTGTTGAAGATATGGTGAAAGCAACGCTTGAGCCGCTACGTATCGCATTAAAAGATGCTGATCTTAGCGTTAGTGACATTGACGATGTTATTTTGGTCGGTGGCCAGACTCGTATGCCGCTTGTACAAAAAACAGTTTCTGACTTTTTTGGTAAGGCAGCGCGTAAAGATGTTAACCCAGATGAAGCGGTTGCAATGGGCGCGGCGATTCAAGGCGCGGTACTTTCAGGTGAAAAAACTGACGTGCTTCTCTTAGACGTTACGCCATTGTCATTGGGTATCGAAACAATGGGCGGCGTTTTAACTAAAGTAATAGATAAAAACACGACTATCCCAACTAAACAATCACAAACTTTCTCCACAGCAGAAGATAACCAAAGCGCAGTAACCATTCACATTTTACAAGGTGAGCGTAAACGTGCTGCAGATAATAAATCATTAGGTCAATTTAATCTTGAAGGGATCCGTGCAGCAGCACGTGGGTTGCCACAAATTGAAGTGACATTTGATATGGATGCGGATGGCATATTACATGTCTCTGCTAAAGATAAAGATACTAATAAAGAGCAAAAAATAACCATCAAATCGAGCTCAGGTCTTACTGATGAAGAGGTCGAAAAAATGGTTAATGATGCAGCTGCCCACGCTGAAGAAGATAAAAAGTTTGAAGAAGTGGTGACAGCACGTAATCAGGCTGATGCATTGGTGCACACTACCCGTAAACAGATTGAAGAAGCGGGCGATGCATTAGCAGATGACGAAAAAGAAAAAATAGAAGCCGCGGTAAAAGAGTTGGAAACGGCTGCTAAAGGTGAGGATAAAGACGTTATCGAGGCTAAAACAGCTGCTCTTGCTGAAGCGTCACAAAAGTTGATGGAAATAGCACAACAAAAAGCACAGGCAGAAGAAACGGGTGCAGAACAACCTAAGAAAGATGCCAAGAAAGAAGACGATGATATCGTTGATGCTGAGTTTGAAGAAGTAAATGACGATAAAAAATAATTTAGAAATTGGCTAAATTTCAATGAATTAATATTTTTTATTAAATAATGCGGATTATGGGATGTTTCCATAATCCGCATGTTTTTTTAAATATAGCCAAGTGGCTTGGGTATAAACAGTAACTTTGAGATGTGAAAATGGCAAAACGTGATTGTTATGAAGTGCTTGGTGTTGATAGAAGCGCGACAGAAAAAGAGATAAAAAAGGCGTATAAACGTTTAGCAATGAAATTTCATCCAGATCGTACTAAAGGTGATGGTGCGCTTGAAGAGAAATTTAAAGAGTTACAATCGGCTTATGAAATTCTAAATAATCCACAAAAAAAAGCGGCTTATGATCAATATGGTCATGACGGAGTTAATCAAGGCGGGGGTGGACAGGGACATTCTGACTTTGGTGATCAGTTCGGCGATATTTTTGGTGATATTTTTGGTGGTGGTCGACGTGGTGGCGCACAACGCCCCCAACAAGGTTCAGATCTTCGCTACAATATGGAGTTGACGCTTGAAGAAGCGGTAAAAGGTATTTCCAAAGAGATTCAAGTACCCACTCTGGTTCATTGTGAACAGTGTAATGGCTCGGGTGCCAAAAAAGGGACGCAAGCAAAAACATGTGGCACTTGTCATGGACAGGGCCAAGTACAGATGCGCCAAGGTTTCTTTGCGGTTAACCAGATCTGTCCTACCTGTCGTGGTAAAGGAAAAATCATTACCGATCCATGTCATAAATGTCATGGCGAAGGTCGTTATCAGCGCAGCAAAACGTTATCTGTTAAAATTCCAGCTGGGGTTGATACGGGCGACCGTATCCGGTTAAGTGGAGAAGGTGAAGCGGGAGAGCGTGGCGCACCTGCAGGTGATTTATATGTGCAGATGAATGTGCTTGAACATGAAGTGTTTACCCGTGATGGTAATAATCTTTACTGTGAAGTGCCTATTAGTTTTGCAGAGGCTGCATTAGGTGGTGAAATTGAAGTGCCGACACTTGATGGACGTGTAAACCTGAAAATTTCAGCGGAAACACAAACCGGGCGTATGTACCGCATGCGTAATAAAGGTGTTCAATCGGTACGCAGCCAGACTGTCGGCGATTTAATGTGTAAAGTTATGGTTGAGACACCGGTGAAACTATCAAGTAAACAGCAGGAGTTATTAAAAGAATTTGATGCCTTGTGTTCATCAAGTTCAAAAAAGCACAAACCCAAGTCTGATGGTTTTTTGAATACGATTAAGACATTTTTTGATGACTTAAGCAGCTAATAATTCACTATTGCTTGTTTCATTTATTCAATACCATCCTTTGTGATGGTATTTTTTTACCAGAAATTAGTGCTTTAAATAAACTGTTGCTCTCTTTGTCGAGAGAGCGGCTATTCTGCGAACTATTGTTACTGAGAGTAAGACAAAGAATAGGAGCGTAATTGATTAAACTATTTTTAATCTTTCTCTTTAAAAGTTAACATTCATCCCCATATATATATAAATCGTCAACAAAGGATCGCTCTTTAGAGTGCATCCTTTCATTAAATAAGAGGAAAAACATGTCTGAATTACAACTAAACACTCAAGAGCAGCAAGCAAGTTACGGTATCGGTCTACAAATGGGCGAACAACTCGCAGCTAATCCTTTCGATGGGTTAGAAACCGCTGCTGTGTCCCAAGGTATCGCTGATGCATTTGCTGGCGCAGAAAGTAAAGTTGCTCAAGCAGACTTACAAGAGGCTTTCCAAGTTATCTCTGGACGTATGCAAGCAGCTGCAGCTGAGCAAGCTGAAGTATTAGGCGCTGCAGGCGAAGCATTTCTTATTGAAAATGCAACAAAAGAAGGTGTTGTTGTTACTGAATCTGGTCTTCAGTACGAAATCATCACATCTGGCGAAGGTGAAAAACCAACAGCGGAATCAACTGTTAGCGTTCATTACCACGGTTCTTTAATCGACGGCTCTGTTTTTGATAGTTCAGTTGAACGTGGTCAACCTGCTGAGTTCCCTATTGGCGGCGTTATCGCTGGCTGGACTGAAGCATTACAGCTAATGACTGTTGGTTCAAAATACAAATTAACTGTTCCAGCAAATCTTGCCTATGGCGAGCGCGGTGCGGGTGCTGCAATCGGTCCTCATGCAGTGCTAGTATTTGATGTTGAACTGTTAGCGATTAAATAATTTCCCCACTTTATGTGAGTTGATTATAAAATCCCTTAATCTGGCAACAGGTTAGGGGATTTTTTTTGTCGATCAGATGTGATTATTGAGCGTGAAGAATTCAACTAATAAGGGGAAAAAGGTATAACCTGAGATACAGGCAAGCCAAAACCAAGCGCTGAGGCTGAGACGTTGCAGTGCTTTCTCTATTTTCTCTATATTGGGAGCCCCGCCTAAACCCAATGCGGCATAGGTGACTTTTTGCTGCTGATAGAGGCGTACTCCCCCGAGTTCAATATGCAGACTTAATGCGAAACTTGCAAGCATTAAACCGGATGAAAAATGGTGCCAGTGAATACCTTGTTTAAATTTTTTGGGCAGGTTTTCCAGTGGTTTATCATAAAGTGCAAAGGTAAAGCTGACGATTAGATGCACTGGGAAGAGCATTGCGGAATATATAAAGGAGGGGATAGTGCTTAAAGAGGTGAATTCAAGCTGTTTAGAATTCCATTGCTGCGCGCAAATTTGCACTGTGCGGTAGAACATAGCCCCATAAATTCCGGTTAATAAATACCAAAAAACAACGGCAAACCATGATGCGGTTAACTGCAGTACCATAGATTCAATAGTTGCTTTATTAATGCCTATTAACGAGAGAGGTTTTGTTTCGCGCATGGTTAATGATGCAAGTTTGTATTTTGCCTGGGCAAAATTATTACACTTTAATGCATCATAAATTTCTAGGTAAGTTATTTTTTTATCGTGCCATGAAAGTAATATGAATAATAAGAGCATCTCTAAAATAGTTGATTGAAAAACAACATTATATAACTGACTGATAATTAATAGGGTTGGGAAATAGATTAGGCAAATTGATAAGATACTGGCAAGGCGTTTATAACTGTCACTGCGATCCTCTAAATTTACTTTTTTAGCGATTTGCCGAAACATTAACTCAACGGCTGAAAGCGGGTTAAGATCTTTAGGCAGAGAGATGAAAAATGAAAACAGCGCAACACTAAGGAAGCTAAAATAAGCGCTATTTTCTTCAACAAAGCTAATAAAATCTTGCATTTAGTCTAGTCGATTCAGTATTGCTTCAACAAGTTTTGATGCGTTTTTTGAGGCGATTGGAAGATATTCATCAAATGAGAGTTCTGATTTTTTACCGGCAATATCAGATAAAGAACGTATGATCACAAAGGGTACATTAAACTGATAACAGACTTGTGCAATAGCGGCTGCTTCCATTTCACAAGCGGCCATAGTGGGGAAGTTACTAAGGGCGATTTTTGCTTTTTTCGGATCGGCCATAAAAATATCACCGGTACAGATAAGCCCTTGAATGATTTTTAGTGAATCTATTGTTTGCGCTGCTTGCTGCGCAATATTTATCAGTGTTTTATCTGCTGCAAAGGCTGCGGGTAATTGCGCCATCTGCCCAATTTCATAACCAAATGCCGTTAAATCCACATCGTGGAAGCGTACTTCGGTTGAAATAACTATATCACCCACATCAAGCGTCGTATCGTAACCGCCTGCTGAGCCCGTGTTGATGATGATATCAGGAGAGAATCTTTCTAATAATAGCGTGGTTGCGATAGTCGCTGCTACTTTACCTATGCCTGACTTTGTTAAAATCACTTGCTTGGCGTTTAATTCACCTTGGTAAAATACAGATCCGGCAATAACGGTTTTCTCTACGTTATTCATTTTTGCTTTTAGGATGCTCACTTCTTCATCCATTGCCCCAATAATGCCTATTTTCATCTGTTATGTTCTCTGGAGTTCTATTAAAGGCGCAATGTTACCATAATCTTATGCAGATCTTCACTCTATGGTTTTTTTGTGTGTCCGAACTGTGTAAAATCTCGCATATTAAAATTGCACAAGCAATGAATCAGGAACCCAAATAAATGAATGCCTTACTTGAAGATTTAAAAGCACGCGGCCTCGTGGCGCAAACAACAGCAGATGAAGAGCTACACGAACATTTATCAAGTGGCTGCCAAACACTTTATTGTGGTTTCGATCCGACGGCGGATAGTTTACATATTGGCAGCTTAGTTCCGTTGCTGACTTTAAAACGCTTTCAACTTGCCGGCCATAAACCATTAGCTTTAGTGGGAGGCGCAACTGGGCTAATTGGCGATCCGAGTTTTAAAGCCAATGAACGTAAATTAAACAGTGACGATATTGTTGAGAACTGGGTCGCTAAAATCAGATCACAAGTTAGCTCTTTTATTGAATTTGGCGATAAAGAAAATTCTGCTGAGGTGGTTAATAATCTGGATTGGATTGGGCAAATGGATTGCATCTCTTTTTTAAGGGATGTAGGTAAACACTTCAGTGTAAACGCTATGATTCAAAAAGAATCGGTTAAGCAGCGTATCGATCGCGAAGGCGCAGGCATTTCGTTTACTGAATTTAGTTACATGCTATTACAATCCTATGATTTTGCAGCCTTAAATAAGACAATGGGTTGTTCTCTGCAGATCGGTGGGTCCGATCAATGGGGCAATATTACGGGCGGAATCGATCTGACTCGACGTATGAACAAAGAAAAAGTGTTCGGTTTAACACTGCCGCTGGTGACTAAGTCAGATGGTACAAAATTTGGTAAAACAGAATCAGGTACTATCTGGTTAGACCAATCTAAAACTTCTCCGTATGCCTTTTATCAATTCTGGATCACGACATTAGACGCTGATGTCTATAAATTCTTACGTTACTTTACTTTTTTATCAATCGAAGAGATTGCTGCCATTGAAGTAAAAGATAAAACCATTGCAGGTCGTCCAGAAGGGCAAGCTATTTTAGCGCAAGAAGTCACGCGTTTAGTACATGGTGACGAAGGTTTAGCTTCAGCGCAGCGCATTACTCAGGCACTGTTCTCTGGCGATTTAAGTGCATTGGATGAATCCGATTTAGCGCAATTAGCGCAAGATGGTCTTCCTTCAACACAAGTATATGAAAAACAAAAATCATTGGTTGAACTATTGACCAGTTGTGAATTAGCAAAATCAAATAAAATGGCGCGTGAGTTTATTAATAACGGCGCGGTAACAGTCAATGGCGAAAAACAGCTAGAGAGTGAATTGGTATTGCAAAAAACGGATGCGTTGTACGGGAAGTACACAGTGATTAAACGTGGTAAACGTTTATTTAATCTATTTATCTGGAAATAAGGTAATTCAAAAAATGTTAAAAGCTAAAGTCGTTAAATTATTCAGTATTTCATTATTATCAGTTTCTGCTGCTCACTCTGTTGCAGCGCAAGATTCTAACCGTAATTGGGTGGATTTTAGCGATCCAACTGCCGTTTATTCCAAAGCAGGATTAGGTGCGGGCACCGAAGGGGTGGATCTTTATGCTGCTTTGGGTGGTTATTTAGGTGGCCAATTTAAGCATCAGCTTACTCTTGAAGCAATGCATGATTTGGACTATTACAATGTTAATTATTTCATATTTAATACCCGTAACGATACAGGTTTCTCTTTAAATACAACTTGGGGAGATGAATATGATAAGGCTTCTATTGGCGCGTTAAAAAAACTTACATTAGAAGACAAACACATTAAAATCTACCCATCAATGAATCTTGGTATGATGTGGAGTGACTCTATTGAGACCACAACCTATATTGAAGTTGATGCTGCTGTACGTTATTCAGTTAATCGTGCTTTTTGGTTTGGTGTCACACCAAGCTACACGTATGCTATGAAAGGCATTGAGATTAAAGAGTTAAATGCAACCGCCGATGTTGGTTATCAGCTCGCTAAAGAAATTGCACTGTCGGCGCACATTAATAACGATGGCGAAGCGTGGGCTGACTTTACCTTTGCATTTTAAGTGAACCTAGCTTAAAAGTGTAAATCAAGGCCGCTGTAGAGCGGCTTTTTTATTATTTTGGAAATTTAATGCAGCTAACAGATTTTGTTAATACACTTGGTGCCGATTTAAAAAAACGTTATGGTGAAAAGGTGCACAAGCTCACTTTACATGGTGATTTTAGCTGTCCGAATCGAGATGGTACCTTAGGTAAAGGGGGCTGTACGTTTTGTAATGTGGCCGCCTTTGCCGATGAAAACCAAGCCACACAAAGTATAAAAAATCAACTCATGCTGCGCGCCGAAGAAGTTTCCCATAAAGCCAAAAAATATCTCGCTTACTTTCAAGCTTACACTAGTACCTACTCAGAAATCGCACAATTGAGTTCACTTTATGAACAAGCAACCGCTAATAATAATATTGTTGGAATCTGTATCGGCACGCGTCCTGATTGTGTTTCTGATGAGGTATTAAATTTATTAAGCAATTATCTACTGCGTGGTTATGAAGTGTGGTTAGAGTTAGGGTTGCAATCGGCCAATGATAAAACACTTAAACGCATTAATCGCGGTCATGGCTTTGCGCAGTACCAATCGGTTTGTCTCAAGGCACGCGCACGCGGTATAAAAGTATGTACACACCTAATACTCGGTTTGCCACATGAAACACAGAGTGATTACCAAGAAACCTTAAAGCAGGTGATTGAAACGGGCGTTGATGGTTTAAAACTCCATCCGCTACATGTTGTGCGCGGCGCTATAATGGAAAAATCTTGGCAAGCAGGGCGTTTAACTACATTATCTTTAGAGGAATATAGCCAGGCGGCAGTTGATTTAATTCGCCGCACCCCAAGCGATGTTGTTTTTCACCGTATATCTGCAACCGCTAAGATTGAGCAGTTACTTTCTCCATTGTGGTGTGAAAAACGCTGGCCAGTGCAAAATAGAATGGGCAAATTAATGCAACAATTTGGCGGACAAGGTAGCGCTTTATAATTGACTACTGCGTGATAAATTCAATGTGATAACGTGATTAAAACATGATAGTGTGTGCCTCTGCTATCATGTGAAAACATTTCCAGATAAGCCATAAGCCAGGATAGCCTACGTTAACGTACAATTAAATAAGATTTTTCGGTTAAGCAAAACCAATGGTTTTCTATTTTTACCATCGCTATCCAGAGCTCTAATTTACTTGCATGTACCCTTTTTTAATAGGTGCTCTTATGCTTAAACTGTTTTCAGTTTTGTCTTTATTATTTTGTTTAAACCCTGTTTTCGCAAATTTAAATGAATCAACAAAGCCTGTTCAACTTAATGTTTATATTGAACAAAACCCTCCTTATTCTGGTTTTGATGCGCAGCAAAATGGCGAAGGTTTATTTTTTGATTATTGGCAGCTGTGGTCTGCGGAAACTGGCATTTCCGTTAAATTTCATCCTTACCATAAAGAACAACTGTCTCAATTACTAAGCACTAACCAGCCCGCTGTTTATAGCGGTTTATTGGAAAAAACTGAAAATTTAGAAAATCTCAATAAATTGCCTTTATTTGCATTGAACAGTCAATTTTATTATTTTTCAACAAGTAGCTCTAAAGTTAAATCTTCGCTTGTTGATCAAAAGTTAACCATTATTGTTGGTGGTTTATTACCTGGCGCCCAACAGTTACCGATTTTTTCAACAGCAACCAATATTATTTATAGGGAATATTCTAGTTTATTGGATATTCTGCTTGATATTTATTCGGGAAATATTGATGCTTTAGTTTTATTTAGTGGTGATCAAGATCAGCAAAATTCATTAGAATGGGCATTATCTTTGCTGTTTGATAGTACTTCATTGGGCTCTTCTAATAACGAGCTGTTTGTTTATACCTCACAAGTGCAAAAATCCGTTTTAAATTGGGTTAAGTGGGGAACTCAGCTTGAAATGCTTCCTGCTCAAAGCGCGTTATTGATTGAAAAAATGGCTAATCCTATTTGGACCGTATCTGAAGCTACGGCAGTAACCATGCAGATTACGGTTTGTTTTATTCTCTTATTTACTCTTGTCCGTCGTATAACTCGCCGAAAAGATAAACAATTTGAAAATATTTTCTACTCATCACCTTACCCTTTAGTTATTCTTTCATTGGATGGTACTGTGATTTATTTTCTAAATGAGCAAGCGAAATCATCATTTCCATTCAAAAGTAGAGAAAACCGCTATTCATTTATCGATGCCAAACATCAAATTTTAATATCTAATCTTTTTAAGAATGTAAGTCATCTAACGGCTATTGAAGATGCGCATATTCGTTTACCTATTGACAATGGATTTCAAGATATAGCGATAGCAGTAAAAAGAATTCATTACAAACGTCATACTGCCTGGTTATGTTACTTAAAAGATATTACCGTAGAGCTGAAAATAGAGAAAACGTTAGCGGTAACCGCGGGGACGCTAACTACAACAGAAGATAAGTTAACATTGACAGAAAGTCAGTTCGTCATTGCAGAAAAAGAGTTAAGACTTTCAGATGAAAAGTTATCAGTTGCAGAGGATAAATTAACGGTTACAGAGCGTAAATTAGCGATTGAAGAAAAAAAATCACGATTTTCAGATGAAAAATTAATCGTAGAGGAGAAAAATCTTACTGTAGCTGAAGCTCGATTAACTGCTACCGAGGAAAAGTTATCAGCTGCAAAAGAACTGCTACAGGGGAAAAAATTACGCTGTAAACAGTTTGAAAAAGCATTATTTATGCGCAATTTTTTACTAAATACAATATTTTCAGTAACAGCTGATCCAATTGCCTTACTAGATCATGATGGGCACGTTATTGTTGCAAATAATGAGTTTACTCAATTGCTGAATGCAAATCCCGAGGGGCTTATTAATCAACTGGAAAGTGATCCTCTATCATCAGATGCGGGCAGTAAACTTGCGCATCAAGATAAAGAACGTCTGGAATCAGTTGATCCAATTACATTTGAATTATCGTTTTTATCTGAAGGCAAAAGCATTTGCTATGAGGTGCACAAAACGCCATTCAAGGATAGTGAAAGTGATTGCGGCGGGTTTGCTATAATGGCTCAAGACATCAGCATACGGAATCAAATAGAACAAAAACAGATAGTGAAAGAATCTGACTTTGCGATAAATATAGAACATGAGCAATTACCCCCTATTGCTAATCGTAACGCCTTTGATCTTCAACTTATTAAACTTTGGCAAGAAGCTTGTGATGAACAGCTGTTATTATCGGTATTGATCTGTGAGATTGATCCCTTTAAAAATAGTGATGATAACTATGGGGATCAAAAAAGTGAGCAAGCACTGCAAAGTGTTACTCGTGTCTTACAGAAGGCATGTGAAAAACTAGATTGTTTTGTTGCACACCATAGTGACGAACTCTTTGTTGTGTTAATGAAAGGCTGTAATGCGCACAAGGTGTATCCGATTGCTGAAAATATGCGAAAAATTATTGAAAATTTGGGAATAGATTATAACTCCTCCGCGCTAACGAGCAGCATTACAGCAAGTATTGGAGTCGCAAGCATCTACCCGAGTACAATGGAGTCATTATTAACAGAAGCTAGAAGTGCTTTACTCACTGCAAAAAAATCAGGTAAAAATCAAATCTGTGTTTATCAGCAAGTTCCATCTATTTAAAAAAGAATAATCATTATCTTTAATCAAGCAGTGCGCTAGAATAAGTAACTATGACTCATATTTAAAATAGATATTATGATGCTTAAATTATTTAAATTGCTTTTATTTCTTCATTTATTCTCTCCGTTAACGCCTGTTTTTGGGGCGTTAAACGAATCCACAAAACCTACTCAACTTAATGTTTATCTTGAGCAGAACTTTCCCTATTCCGGTTTTAACTCAGCTCAAAATGCACAAGGTTTACTTGTTGATTACTGGCAACAGTGGTCATCTCAAACAGGTATTCGCGTTCAATATTATCTGCATCTAGACGAAGATCTCTCACAATTGTTAAGTGACAATAAACCGGCTGTTTATAGTGCGTTGCCAGATGATTCAAAAAAGCTAGAAGCCCTTAAAAAATCATCGTTATTTGCGATAAAAAGTGATTTTTATTATTTGCCTGCGCGTCGTTCTATTGTTCAATCTTCCTTTATCGATAAAAGAACGCACATGATTGTCGGCGGTTTATTAGCAGAAGCACAGCAGTTACCACTTTGGGCGGCAACGACTACTCTCGCTTATAAAGAATATCCCGGTTTATTAGAGCTGCTTTTGGATCTTTACTCTGGAAAGATTGATACCTTGGTATTATTCAATGGAGAGCAACAAAGCGCCAATTTATTAGATAGGGGCTTGTCTTTGTTCTTTGATAAAAGCTCGTTTGATGCAGCTAGTAATGAACTGTTTGTTTATACATCCCAAGATCAAGATACAGTGCTCGATTGGATACATTGGGGAAATCAACTGCAAAAAATGCCGAGTGATATTGCATCCTCGATCGCAAAATCTGCGAACCCTGTTTGGGGTATTTCAAGCGATATGGCGGCAAAGATGCTGCTTATTGTCTGTGTTGTTTTTTTATTATTTATGTTTAGACGTTCAATACGTAAAAAAGATCTGCAATTTAAAAAAATATTAGATTCATCCCCTTATCCCTTAGCCATTTTTTCATTAGATGGGAGCGTTATTTATTATCTTAATGATGAAGTTAAATCATTATTCCCATTTAAAAAAAATAAAAATAGATATCTGTTTGAGGATGCGGAAAATCAGCTTTTACTGTCGCGTTTTATTAATAAAGCAAGCCATCAAATTATAATTGAAGATAAGCAGCTGCGTTTGTTGGTTGATGATAGTTTTCATGATATTGAACTGTCAGCAAAAAGAGTTCATTATCAGCGAAAAACCGCTTGGTTCTGTTACTTAAAGGATATTACCGCATTATTACAAGCTGAGCAGAAATTAACAGAAGAGCGGGAGTTATTGCGTAAAGTGCTTGATTCAATTCCTGAACAGATAGCATTTAAATCACCGAAGGGCACCATTATAGGCTGTAATAAGTCATGGGCTAGCGCCAATAACACGACTGTGGCTCATGCGACTGGGCGCCGGATTCGAGATCTTGTATCAATTGATATTATTAACAAAGAAAAACAGCAGGAAGCGCTTGTCTGGACGGGGGAAAGATTTAATACGCAAGAGTGGATTCAGCAAAAAAATGGTGAATTAGGGTTAATAAATATCGTTAAGCTACCTCTGTATAATAACGACGGCGCTATATTTGCAATCTTAACTATCGATAACGATATTACTGCTTTATATAATTTGAATGAAAAGTTAAAAGATGAAAACTTGCAACGTAAAAAGACAGAAAAAGCCTTATCAAAACAGAATGTATTGTTAAGCACTGTCTTTTCAGCGAGTATTGATGCTATCGGTTTAGTTGATAAGGCAGGGCGCGTGATTGGTGCTAATAATGCGTTCGCTAAATTAATGGGCGCAAATCCAGAAGATATAGTCGGGCAATTGCAGAGTGACCTTTTGCCGTCAGATCGTGCAGATTGGGCTGAGCGTCAAAATAATGCGGTGCTTGAATCTGGCGAACCACTGATATTTGACGAATTGATATTCTCTGAGGGGAAAAAGATTTGGTACGAAGTGCATAAAACCCCCTTTGAAGATCCTGAAAGCGATTATCAAGGTATTGTGATTATGGCGCGTGATATCTCATTACGTAAACAAACTGAGGAGAAATTAAGTTCGGAAGCATCTGATTTCGAGGTTAAGATGCTGAATGATGAATTGACCGGTATTGCAAATCGTCGCGCCTTTGATCTCCAGTTTGCCAAACTGTGGCAAGAAGCTTGTGAGGAACAAGAATTATTATCCCTGGTTATGTGTGATATTGATTTTTTCAAATATTATAATGACAATTATGGGCATCAAAAAGGCGATCAAGCGCTGCAGTGTGTGGCTAATGCCTTACAGGATGTATGTGAGAAATCTGACTGTTTTGTGGGACGTTATGGTGGTGAAGAATTCGTCGTATTAATTAAGGGGGGCAATGCAACCAAAGCGCTAAAAGTCGCTGAAAATATACGCCAAGCAATTGAAAAGTCACATATAGAGCATCTCTACTCTTCAGTAAATACGATCCTTACAATGAGCATGGGCTTATCCAGCCTCTTTCCAAGTGAATTAAATTCCATGAAAACGTTATTAGCTGAAGCTGATAGAGCTTTGTATGATGCAAAAGAGTCTGGACGAGATCAAATTTGCGTGCATTAATTGTTATACCAATTCCATTAATTCGCTGCTTTATTTTAACAAGTATAAATGAATAGATAATTATTGGATTTGGTCTTATTAACACCTGCGATGGAAACAGCCGTTTCCTCTCGCTCAATCTAACCCCACCTATTTTTTGCCGTGTAATATCAACGGCAGTTTTCTGTTTCCCCGCATCGTTAAATAGCTATCACTGCTGGTTTTTAAAAATGGTGCATTTCCACGCGGACTGGCTATCTTGAGGCAGTTATAAAAAAAGAAAAACAGTGCTAAATCGTGGTGATTTTTTGTTTTAACTGAGCGAATCATAATGTTAATATGGTTAAACTGTGAACATTAGCAAGTTACGCTTATCTAAAAGCAAATATATTGTGAACAATAACTGTTTAAGGTTTACACTCAACAGAATGACAAATGAAAATCCATCGGAAATATCAGATAAAACTGAATATTACTCTCGGGCAAAGAAGATCATCACCTTAGTTGAATAGTAATATGTAAATAGACACTTTAATTGCACTTAGGCACTTTAATTGCATAGATTAAGATAAGTGTGTAGCAAATGATGGAACGCTCGCTTTGAAATGACTCAACCTGAGCAGCTTAATAAGACAGATACTCTAAAGGAATTACTTATGGCGCAATACAACCAAACAGAAGACAAGATTAGCTCTGATACATTAGATTTTGAGCTGGAAAACCACGAAGGTGATTCCAAAGGTGTTGTTGATATGGCGAAATATAAACAACCTGAAGAGAGTGTCAGTGCTGAAACATCTGCTTTTGAGCAGGTAATGTCACAGATGAATATTGCAGATCGTCGTGCATTTGACAATAAATATTCACAGTTTTGGCAAGAGGCAAGTGATGAGAATGAATTGTTATCTGTACTTATGTGCGAGATAGACTTCTTTAAAGCTTACAATGATAACTATGGGCACCAAGGGGCATCGTTTATGTTACTTGTGGTTGGCCTCGCTTTAAAGAATATGTGTGAAAAAAACGGCTGTTTTTTAGCGCGTTATAAAAATGAAGAGTTTGCCATTTTGATGAAAGGTGGTGATCAGCAAAAAACATTAGAAGTTGCGGAGTCTCTGCGTCAGGCTGTGGAATCAGCACGTACTGAGCATAAATATTCAAGTGTCAGTAAAATAGTGACTTTAAGTATCGGAGTATCAAGTATTTACCCTACTTCGATGAAATTGTTGATGAAAGTTGCAGACAGTGCGCTGCACGATGCAAAAGTATCAGGTCGAAATCAAGTCTGTGGAAATTTTTCTCTGAACAATTCAGATAGAGCTGCAGAAAACAGTGTTGCAACTGAGCAAAATAGCGTAACAGCGGAAGCAAAGATTGCTCCAGAAGAAAAAACAATTCAGACAAAAGAAACGCTTCAACCTGTAGTGTCTGATTTAAAACAGGTTATGCAGGATATGGACATTGCTGATCGCAGTTGTTTCCATCATAATTTTGTGAAACTTTGGCAAGAAAGTCAGGATGAGAAAGAGTTACTTTCTATGCTTATGTGCGAGATTGATTTCTTTCAGGCATATGTTGATCACTATGGCACACCCGCGAGTGAAGATGTGTTGATTATTGTTGCTTGTGAGTTACAGCGGATATGTGAAAAGTATGACTGTTTTGTCTCCCATATTGAAGGCGAAAAATTTATAATATTAAATAAAGGTGGCAATGCAACTGGGGCATTGAAAGTCGCTGAAGATTTACATAAAGCGGTAATAAAGTCTGCTACGGAGCATCATCACTCTGGGGTAAGTGATGTTGTTACTATGAGTATCGGTTTATCAAGTATATTCCCAAGCGATATGAATTCGATGAAAATGTTAATGGTTGAAGCAAATACCGCATTACATAACGCGACAACGTCTGGACGAAATATGATCAGTGTTCATTAATAGTTAAATGATAATTTATGACAAAAAAAGAGGGAGCTAATAGCTCCCTCTTTTTTGGTTAAAATATCGGTTTGATTATTATGCGCAATAGCCGTCTTGAATACCTTTAGTCGTAATTGATACTGCATCGTGCGCATGTAAGCTTTCATAGTGATTAACGCGCAGCCAAAAATCCTCAAATTTCACTTGTTGTTTAAGTGCGCACTGTAAGTGCCGTGCTGCATCTTCACAAAACATCAGATTTTGACCATTTAAGCGTGCAAATTCTTGCTCATCCTCACGTTTGACGGCTGCCTGTACCGGTGTCTTTAAGGTCTTTTCAATTAAATCTATAAGCTCAATAAGTGGGAAGCATTGGTTTGATTGATTTAATTTTACTTTAACCTCAACCACACTGCGCTGACTGTGCGGTGTTGCAACAATCCCTTGTGTAGAGCCTAACCAATGTAGAATTTCGTCTTTAGCAACTTGTGTCTGTTGCGAGTATTGTTGAGCGAACTCACGTTGAATCAGTTGACGCGCTAAGGCCGCAGAGCAGGGGCAAGTTGATGAATAAGGAACATTCACCTGCAGTTCAAACTCAAGTTTGCTATTTATAAGTTGACCAATAATGATAACGGGATAAGCTTTCCAACCACGCTTTTCGCTGATTAAAGATTTACGGCGCAGGTGATAATCAAAGGCAAACTTAACAAAAGCTTGCTGACTCAGGTCACTATGACTTTCAATAAAACCGTGTAGCAGGGTGCTTAATGTTGCCGGTGTTAATTCAGATTCTGTGGAAAGTTGATCCAGTTGCAAATACAAGCGAGACATGTGGATACCTTTCGCTTTTGCATCGCCCAGATTAACAAATATTTCCGCACTCGCACTAACTTGTTGTGGCGCACCATCATCAGTTTGAACCATTAAGGGTAACTCGATATTACTCATACCAACTCGGTCAAGTTTGCCTTCTGTTTGAGCTTGTACGTTATTTGCGATATCTGGCATTGCCATTAGGAAAAACTCCCTTAAACATTATTAATCATGTATTAATAATTTAAGCGTTGCATTATAGACTGCTTATAAAAATTTAAAAACCATGAAATGAAAAGGATTGTTTGCAATCAGTAAAATTGTACAATTATCAGTCAAATAGCCGGGTTTTGGGGGGAATAACCTGTTTTTGCAATTTAAGCTTTAAAATTGCGAATAAATTCAATATGTCAAAGCGATTTATGATTACAATAAATCAATTTTTATCTACTGAGTTAAAGTCTGCATTTTCGCTAGTGTAGGTATAACAGAGGACGCTGTGAATATATTTAATTTGAAAACATGGGTTCATTATTATGTGGCTTTATTAAAGCGATTGGGTGCATTTCGCTTCAGCCTTATTCTTGCCTTTGCAATTATCAGTGCTGACTCATTATTACAAATATTACTGGCATATTATTTTAATGAGCCGCTGGATATTGTCGTTGTTTCGCGATCATTTATTCTAGGTTTATTGATAACGCCTTGGGCTGTTTATTTTCTGACAGTGGTGGTGGGGGATTTAGAAGAGGCGCGGGAGCGCCTTGGCCATACGGTCGCCAGACTGCAGATTCTTTTGAAAAAGGATCAACAAAAAACAGTCGCGCTTGAACGAGAGATTATAGAACGTCAAAAAAGCCAATCTCAGCTTGAACAGTCTGCCATTTTATTGCGCTCATTTTTAGATACTTCCCCGGACTTGTTTTTTCATCGAGATCTTAAAGGCTGTTTTATCAGTTGTAATAAAGCGATGGAGCTTTTAACTGGAAAAACAGAAAAGCAATTGATTGGTTTAACCCCTTTCGATATCTATCCTGAATTCTATGCTAAGAAAGTTGTTGCCCGCGATCAGAAAGTTCAAGATACGCTGCAAGAGCAGATTCATGGGCATTGGTTACATTATCCAAATGGCCGGCAAGCTTATTTCGAAGTGCGTGCATTACCGCTGTATAACAGCCATAAAAAATGCGTAGGTATTATTGGTTTTGGGAGAGATCTTACCGAGCGTAAAAAGCATCAAGAGTTTTTAGAGAAAGCCAGTCGAGATAAAACGACATTTATTTCAACGATCAGTCATGAATTGCGTACCCCGTTAAATGGTATCGTCGGTTTAAGCCGTATGCTCTTAGATGAGCCGCTTAGTCGCGAGCAAATTAAGCTTATGAAAACCATCCATATCAGCGCAATCACCTTAGGCAATATCTTTAATGATATTGTTGATTTAGATAAGCTTGATCGTCGCCGCTTACATTTAGTCAGTAATGATATTGATCTATTTGATTTTATGAGTGATTTAAAAAGCTTGGCGTTTATCCAAACAGAGCAGAAAGGGTTAACATTACGCTTTGTGCAAAACAGTCTGCTTCCTCACTATATATCTGCCGATGATACCCGTTTACGTCAGGTTTTGTGGAACTTGGTGAGTAATGCCGTAAAATTTACCCAGCAAGGCAGCGTGAGTATCAGTTGTTTCTGTGAATATGAAAACGACTTGCAAGCAACACTTTGCTTTGAGATAAAAGATTCCGGTATCGGTATTCCCGAAGATCAACAGGATAAAATTTTTGCCATGTATTACCAGGTTAAAGGCAATACAGATGCAACCGGAACGGGAATAGGTTTAGCTGTTTCATCACAAATAGTCCAGGTGATGGGAGGGGAACTCACTGTAAACAGTGAAGTGGGCAAAGGGAGTGTTTTTAAATTATCTATTCCCGTCCAATATTCTAACAAAGAGCCTCAACAAAAAGCGCTATCGTCAAACCTGCCGTCACTCTCTATTTTATTAGTTGAAGATATCGAGCTAAATATTATTGTTGCAAAATCATTGCTAGAAAAATTAGGCCACCAGGTTGATAGCGCAATAAACGGCGAACAAGCGCTGCAAAAAGTGGCAAATAAACAATATCAATTGATATTAATGGACATCCAGCTTCCGGATATGAATGGCTATCAGGTAACTAAAAAGTTACGTGAAACATATGGCTCAAATTTGCCCCCTATTGTTGCGCTTACCGCGAATGTCTTTGCAGACAAACAGCAATTTATTGATCAGGGTATGGATGATGCGTTAGGCAAACCGCTGCGGGGGGAATCATTCAACAGCATGATCAAAAGGTTGTTTTTATCTGCAGAACCGGTCGATAAAAGTGCGCTGCCGTTGCCCTGTAACCCTGCCGATAAACCGGAATTGCTATTTGATGAGGTAATGTTAACTGAGTTATTAGATTTTTTACCAACCTCGGTCATGCTGGGTAATGTTGCTTTGTTTGAAAAACTGATGCCGGATTATCTGCAGGTACTAGACTCTAATATGATTGCAAAAAATCAGGATGGCATTGTCAGCGAAGCGCATAAAATAAAGGGCGCAGCAGGCTCTGTGGGATTAAAACGTATTCAGGAATTAGCACAAAAGATGCAATCACCGCAACTGCCTGCATGGTGGGATAATATTGATGATTGGCTTGAGTTAATTAAATCACACTATAAAAATGATCTTACAGAATTGAAAAAGTGGATTGTGGCTCATGGGAAGTAATATTATTTAATAATTATTCTTTTAAATATAAGCGTTGCCATAATGATAAATAAGCGATGCAGGAGGCGAGATAATGGACAAAAATAGTGAGCAAGAAGATAAATGGCTGAAGGTGTTTATTCAAGAAACCTTTGCTGAACAGAAGAGATCGCGGCGCTGGGGGGGATTGTTTAAAATTTTAACCTTTATTTACCTGTTTGTTGTGCTGATTTTATTTGTAGGTTCGCCTTTTAATAATGGCAGTGATAAAGAAAATGCAGCCCACACTGCAATGGTGAGCGTCAATGGAATTATCGCGGCCGATCAAGATGCCAATGCAAACTTTATTGTCACTGGCTTGCGCGCGGCCTTTGAAAATGAATTTAGCCAAGCGGTGATGCTGGTGATCAATAGCCCGGGCGGAAGCCCTGTTCAGGCCGGCTATGTTTATGATGAAATTAAACGTCTGCGTATTTTATATCCGCAAAAGAAACTGTATGCAGTGATTGCTGAATTAGGCGCCTCTGGCGGATATTATATTGCAGCAGCTGCAGATCAAATTTATGCGGACAAAGCCAGCTTGGTGGGCTCAATTGGCGTGACTGCATCAAGTTTTGGTTTTGTTGAGCTAATGGAAAAAATAGGTGTTGAACGTCGTCACTTTACCTCGGGTGAGCATAAGGCATTTTTAGACCCCTTTTCGCCAAGCAAAGAAAAAGAGAGGGAGTTCTGGCAAGAGGTGTTAGATGTAACTCATCAGCAGTTTATCAAGGTGGTCAGAGAAGGACGAGGAGAGCGTATCAGCAAAGGTGAAAACAGTGCTGAATTATATTCAGGGCTGATTTGGAATGGCGAGCAAGCGCTGCAACTGGGTTTAATTGATGGCTTAGGCAGTCCTGGGTTTGTCGCAAGAGAGATAGTCAAGGCGGAAAATATTGTTGATTATTCTGTTAAACCTTCTGCTATTGAGGCTGTTGTTAATAAACTGGGTCTATCAATTGGGGCGGGCATTGCCAATCAGCTCAAAACAGAAAATAGTGATCTTCTTTTAAGATGAGATCGAGCGAGGGCGCGGACGTAAATTTTATGCTCCGCCCCTGGCGCTTATTTCTGTAACGCTTTCAAACGTAAATCATCCTTTTTATAGAATTCAATTTTAGCGCTGTAGCGCGCTTGGTCTAATTTATTATCTGCATAGGCCAGCGCACTCCCCATCTCCTGACTTGCTTCCCTAAAACGCCCTTGCAGGGCTAACTGTTGTGCTTTGCTGGCGTGCTCTTTGGCCCGGTTTTTCATTTTTTTATAAAGATCGACAGCTATTGAGTTAGCCAAAATAGAGTGAGGATGAGTACGTATAAATAACTCCAGTATCTTTTCTGCTTCAGTATATTGTCTGTTTTCCTGTAATGCATTAACCAGATTAAGGGTGAACACAGGATTTTCAGGTGACTTTTTATAATATTCTTCAAGCAGTTTGATTATTTCATCCGCCTTATTCAATGACAGTGACGTATCTGTCAGCAGATCCACAAAAAACAGATTATCGGGTTGTTTTTTCAATAAATCTAAAGTGATTTCATGCGCTATTTTATAGTCTTTATTTGCAAGGTGCGCTAAAGCGAGCCCATATAAGACCGCTTCTTTAAGCTGGTACTTCTTGCTTCTAAGTAGGCTGTGGTAATAATCAATGGCCGCACTCGCCGTCATATCATTATAACGAACGGTGATCCTCTCTTTACTTAATTGATAATCTAAGCTGCTTTTAATATTTTTCACATCAAGCTGGCTGGCGCGTAAACGAGCCTCGGCTAGACGAGTTTCCGGCAGGGGATGGGTTGACAACATTTGCGGCGGTAAATTGGCGTATTTATATTTTTCAGCCAGTGTGCCAAAGAAGTTTGCCATACCAGAAGGGTCGTAACCGGCATCGAACAGTATCTTTATGCCGATCCTGTCTGCTTCATACTCGTGTAAGCGCGTATAGTTGATTTGTGATTGCATAGTGAGCGCCATGCTTGTGCTTAATGCGGCCATTCCCGCTGCGGGTGAGACTAAGGTAAGTAAAACAGAGCCTGCCAGTGCGGCTAATGTTGCAGGGTTACTATAGGATTGCTGCTCTAACATACGCGCTAAGTGACGTTGTGTTATATGTGCGATTTCATGTGCAATTACACTCGCCAGTTCACTTTCATTTTTAGCATATAAAAACAGACCGCTGTGAATTTTTACATTGCCGCCTAGGAATGCTGCTGCATTAATCTCTTTATCTTCAATAAGAAAGAAGTTAAATGGCAGTTTAACCGAGTCGGTATGGCCAACCAGATTCTGACCTAGTTCATTTATATAATGGTTAAGGACGGGATCATTAATTATTGGCAGTGCCTGATTTGCCATTAAACGAAATGCCCAGCCATATTCTTTTTCTTTTTCAATGGTTAATGCCCCCGCACCAACCGTACCAATATCAGGAAGCATATTCGATGCAGTTGTAATATTGGAGAACAACAGAAAGATAAAATAGAGTGAAATAATAAGGGATTTGTTAAGCACAGTAACCACACATCACTAAAGGAATAATAGATAACAGAATAAAATCATAACTAAGCTTCAAGTTATTGCAAGCGATGATTGTCTTATAGGGGAGCAAAGATGATAATCTACTGTTTTTATTGAAAATTGAATTAGATGGAAATTATAGATTTGCGCGAAAAACAGTGCCCGATGGCACTCGTGACATTAAAACGTTTTTTATTATTACACAATGAGAGGGCAGAACCATCGAGAAGGCGGCAGGTTTGTGCCCTTTTTGCAAATAAGCAAGCGATGCAGGATATTATCTTGTACCTTGATAAAAAAGGCTATTATTATTCAATGAGCGTTTTAGATAGTAATGTTTCATTAGTTATTGAAGTAAGTACAAAAGGTAGAAGAATTTATGTTTAGACAATTAACTGATTGGTATAAGCACCGTTTTGCTGATCCCAATTTAAGTGCACTCTTTTTATTGCTGATTGGCGCTTTTTTAGTTTTTTATTTTTTTGGTGATATTTTAGTGCCGCTGTTTGTTGCATTAGTGCTGGCCTATCTGCTTGATTGGCCGATCAATTATTTAATGCGTTTTAAGTTAAACAGAACGATTGCGACATTTCTTGTTACCTCACTATTTTTTTCGTTATCTATTTTTGCTTTTTTAGGCCTGCTGCCAACGATATTTAAACAAGGCGCTGCTTTACTTCGTGATTTGCCTGCGATGTTTAATCAGGTACAGACCTATGTGCTAACCCTCCCAAGCCAGTATCCGGAGGCAATTGATCCGGTCACTATTACGCATATTGTTGAAAATTTACGTGCTTATCTGTTAGACAGCGGTGGTTTTCTATTATCACAATCCTTTGCTTCACTATTAGATATTGCTGCATTAATCGTTTACGCGATTTTAGTACCTTTAATGATGGTTTTTATGCTTAAAGATAAAAAACTGTTAATCAATAGTTTTGTTAAATTTCTCCCGCAAAACCGCAAACTGGCAGATCAAGTCTGGATTGAGATGAATGATCAAATTATGAATTATATTCGCGGCAAGATAATTGAAATTCTGATTGTTGGTGTGTCTACCTATTTCACCTTCTTTTTTATGGAGTTACGTTATTCGGCATTACTGGCTATGCTAGTCGGTTTATCGGTATTAATCCCTTATATCGGTGCTGCGGCGGTTACTGTGCCGGTGGCTGTGGTGGCCTTTTTCCAATGGGGGGCATCCCCTGATTTCATCTATCTGATGGTAGCTTATTTTATAATACAAGCGCTTGATGGTAACTTAATTGTCCCTATTTTATTTTCGGAAGCGGTTAACTTACATCCGGTTATCATTATTATGTCGGTATTGATATTTGGCGGCGTGTGGGGGTTCTGGGGGATATTTTTTGCTATTCCTCTAGCAACGCTAGTAAAAGCGGTATTAAACGCCTGGCCAACCCGGGAGCAATTAGAGCATTTGGATCCGGATAGTGTCAAAAATGGCAGTGGGATATAGAGAGAAAGTTATTTTTCTGGTCGCTTGCTGAAAAAGATATTAGAACACTTAATTATTAACATTAAGTAAAATTTAAAAGGGCGCGCAGCCCTTTTAAATTATAATAAGCCGTTAGTTTTGCAGATAATCTAAAACAACTTGGTGATGATCTTTAGTTGTAAACTTATCAAACACTTTTTCAACAACACCTTGTTCATTAATTAAAAAGCTAATGCGATGAATGCCATCATAAGTCTTGCCCATGAATTTCTTTTCTCCCCAGACTCCAAATGCATCTGCAACCGCATGATCCTGATCTGAGAGCAAAGGGAAATTCAGCTCTTTTTTGTCGACAAAGTTTGCTAGCTTTTTCACCGGATCAGGGCTGATACCGTAAACTACAGTATTTAAAGCGGCAAGCTCAGCATTTACATCTCGTAATCCACACGCTTGTGTAATACAGCCGGGTGTTAATGCTTTCGGGTAAAAATAAACTAACACTTTTTTTCCCGCTAACTCGGCTAATGAGACGTTATCCCCTTGGTTGTCCTGTAAGGTGAATAATGGGGCTTTATCGCCAGCAACTAATCGATTCATAGATACCTCAGTTAAATTTTAATAGGGCTTATAAAACCTTGTGGTTTTAAAGCGAGTAAATCACAGTCTAGGTTATCGATCACTTGCTCTGCTGTATGCCCTAATAACGTGGCACTTAAACCTGAGCGACCGACAGTGCCGAGAATCACTAATTCGGCATCAATTTCATTGGCAACCTCACTGATCACATCCTCTGGTAAGCCTTGTCTCAGATGAGTTCTATCCTTGGGGATGTTATTAGCTTGCGCATATCCATTTAAGGTTTTTTGATGGAATTTTTTCAAACCATCTTCATAATTTATGGGATCAAATTCGGGTAGTTCAAGCATAATATTCATTGGCGGACTGGGGTAGGCGTTAACAATATGAATATTTGCATTGATCACCTCTGCCATTATTTTAGCTTCACTTAAAATCTGCTGATTAAGTTGGTGATGTTCTTCATCTTGGATACTTTTGCAGTCAATGGCACAAAGAATATTGCCGTTTTCCGGCCATTGGTGATGTTTAACTAACAATACTGGAACGGGACATTTTCTTAATAAATTCCAATCGGTGGGGGTAAATAAAATGGCACTTAATTTGGAATGTTGATGAGTTGATTTAACCACTAAGTCATAATTATTTTTTAAAACTTCAATAATCACGGCTTGGAAAGGGCGATTATGCCAAATAACCTGATTATTTATATTTAAACCGTTCTCTTGATAAGGTAGCGCCAGGGTCTCTAACCAATCCTGGTTTTCTTTAATAACAAGGCTCTGCATTGCTTGGCGCTCATCGCTTGAGCTTAGTGATGTCATCTCATAACTAAGATCATAGCAACATAAAAACAGGGTTATTTTCACTTTTTTATCTTTTTGAGCGATACCTACCGCTCGCGCGAGAGCGGGTTGAGACTCTTGAGTAGGATCGATAAAAACTAAAATATTGCGGTAGTTAAGCATAGTAGGCCTCTAATAGGGAAAAGAAGATACTTATTAATTTAGATTAGATAGTTAAAAATCGATAGCCTTGTCGTCACGAAAAGACTATTTAATTAAGGATAATTTCAGAACAGAGTGTTGTATCAATCTTTTTTCTTTTCACCGGCCAGTTCTGCAAGCATTTTGTCATCTAATATGCTGATATATTTACCTTTTACAGCAATCATATTACTTTTTTGGAAACGTCCCAAAAGGCGACTAATGGTTTCGACCGTGAGTCCTAAATAGTTGCCAATGTCACCACGTGTCATTGATAAACGGAACTCCCGTTGGGAGAAACCGCGGGTCGCAAAGCGGATAGATAGATTATGGATAAAAGACGCTAGGCGCTCCTCTGCATTCTTCTTCGACAGCAGCAAAATCATATTTTGATCACCGACAATTTCAGAACTCATTAAACGCAAAATTTGCTGTCTCAGATTTGGCATCGTGGTGGAAAGATTATCGAGTGTATCGTAAGGAATTTCGCAGATCATTGCTGTTTCAAGTGCTTGGGCAAAACTCGGGTGCGTGCCAGTACTAATGCCATCAAAGCCCACTAGATCACCTGCAAGATGAAAAGCGGTGATCTGTTCATCACCTTGTTCAGTTATTGTGTATGATTTAAGTGTGCCCGAACGAATGGCGTAAAGACATTTCATTTCTTGCCCTGCTTTAAATATTTCCTGCCCTTTCTGAATCGGCTTTTTACGTTCAATAATATTATCTAAACGATCTAAATCAGTTTCATTAAGCGAGTAAGGAATACATAGCTGATTGATACTACAGTCTTGGCAACGAATGGAAGAACCACCCGATTGAATGCGATGCGTATTACTTTTTTCCATAGCTCTTTTAGTTTCCTTTTTTGACTTAAATCAATGTTAGCATTATTTAAAGTCGCTTTGAACACTTTCCAATGATTTGTGCAAATCTGCTCCATTTTACCTCTTAAATTGTCTATTTAGCGGTAAATTAAGTACAAAAGGTCACAATAAAAAAGGTAATGATAAATTAATAAAGTAATTTTCGCTTCACACGTGAGCGGGTGAACAATAAAAAGTGAGGAAGGAGGGGCAATAAATATCGCCTTATTGGGCAATGACCATATTTGTAATCGTTTATTATAGCAATTGTTTCACTGCGATATAAAAGGTGTGTAGCGCAAAGCTTGCTAACAACACGCCGCTTCCATATCTAAAGTAGTGATGGTTTAAATAATATTTTAGTTGTTGGCTAAGCGTTCCGACACTGAGCATAGCTGGCAGGGTGCCCAAACCAAATCCGGCCATAATAATAAAACCATTACTTGCACTGCCGCTGCTGGCAGCCCATGACAATGTCGAATAAACCAGACCGCAGGGTAACCAGCCCCATAAAAAACCCAAAGGGAAAGCGTATAATGGGTGTTTTAAGGGGATGAAAAATTGTGCAATGGGCTTTATAAATTTCCAGATAAACAGCCCCGCGCGCTCTAGCTTCAATAATCCAAACCAGATGCGGGAGATATATAATGCCAATAGCAGCATTAAAATAGCCGCTAACAAACGCAGGTAAATTAACGCTTCTTTGCCCCCGAAAAAGAGGATTAGTATGCCGCTGCTAGCCGCAAAAATAGCGCCGGCAAGGGAGTAGCTGCATATTCTGCCTAAGTTGTATAATAGTAATGAGAGCATTGAAGATAATTTGCTTTGCTCTTCTTTTACTGAAAAGCTGATGGCACTGGCAATACCGGAGCACATCCCCAAACAGTGGCCTGCGCCGAGTAACCCTATCAGCAGTGCTGCAATAAAATCATTGATCAGCATCAGAGGATTCCAAATCTGTTTTTTCTGAATCACTTGGAGCTGTTTTTTTATTCTGCAGCAGATCAGTGTTAGGGGTCTCTTCATCGAATAAGATATTAATACCTTCGCGGTCTAAATCATCATATTGATTTGATCTTATCGCCCAGAAAAAAAGTATTACGGCGATCGTGACAAAAAGCATGGCGATTGGAATTAAGATATAAATAATACTCATATTAGTAACCTTATTAAGCTATATGCGGCAATGACCGGCTCTATTTTAGTAAGCGCAGGGAATTACTAACTACGATTAACGAACTAAACGACATACCTATTACTGCAATATAAGGGGGAACGTGCCCCATAATGGCAAGCGGGACAATAATGAGATTATAGCCGATTGCCCAGGCAAGGTTTTGTTTAATAATAGCCGTCGTTTTTTGCGCTATTTTATTGAGCGCCTGAAGCTTATTGAGATCTTCACCCAATAAAATCACATCTGCACTGTTTTTGGCAATATCGCTGCCGCTTGCCAGTGTGACGGAAACATCGGCACCTGCTAAGACAGGCGCATCATTGATACCATCACCGACCATTAACACCTTATCTTTTCTCTGCAGTTTTTGTAAATAGAGCAGTTTTCCCTCAGGTGTCACCCCTTTTATGACATTATCAATCTTCAATAAGGTCGCAATATCTTCACTTTTGAGAGAGATGTCACCCGTCAACAGCGTGGTTTTAATTTTTCGAGTATGGCAATAGTCAATGATTGTCGCAGCACTTTCGCGTAACTGATCACCTAATTCAAAGGTTGCTAATAATTTTTTATCGACAGTGAGATAAATCAGCAACTCTTTGCTCTCCAGGGGGGTATCAATTGCGCAAAACAGTGCGTGTCCGAGTTTTAATGTTTGTTGACGGTAATCACCCTGCAGTCCTTGACCGGGTATATTGACAATATTATTTAATATAATTGTGTTTTTTTGTTGTTTTTGAAATGCTCGTGCAATGGGATGTTCCGATACATTTTCTAACTGCGATGCCAGGTCGATACACTGCTGTTTTGAGTACTCTCCGTAAACCCTTGTATTAAGAAGTGAAAAATCACCCTTGGTTAAGGTGCCAGTTTTATCAAATACCATGTGATCAATTTTATTAAGAGTTTCCAGTACATGGTGCTGTTTAATTAGAATGCCTTGCTTATTGAGTTGTGCGGTAGCACAAGTTAATGCCGTGGGAGTGGCAAGAGACAGTGCGCAAGGACAGGTCGCGACCAGCACGGAAAGCGTTATCCAAAAAGCCTGTTCGGGGGCAATTAAACTCCAGCCGATATAGGTGAGTAATGCGACAATAAGTAAGGTTGCAACAAAATAGCGGGAGACAGTATCAGCCAAAATTTCAATGCGCGGTTTGTTAAGCTGCGCGCTATCCTGCAGGTGAATAATATCGGCAATCAAACTGTTTTGGGCGAGCTTATCAACGCGAATGGTTAACGGGCTGCTGCTATTCACAGTGCCGGCGAAAACAGGATCGTTTTCTCCTTTACTAACTGGCAGATGCTCGCCAGTTAACATTGACTCTTCGATATTACTGGTGCCATCGATAATAGTGCCATCAACGGGTACTGTTTCGCCTGCTTTGACTAAAATAATCTGCCCTATCTGAAGCGTTTTTGCCGGGATAATTGATTGTTGCTGTGGTTTATTTATATCTTCAATTAAGGTTGCCATTGAGGGTAGCAGGCGCAATAAATTGCTTGTTGTTTCGGATGCTTTGCGTCTTGCTCGTAGCTCTAATAAGCGGCCCAGTAATAACAGAAAAGTAAACATAGAAACAGATTCGAAGTACACTTCACCGCGCCCTATAATGGTCGCATAAGCGGATGCACTGTAGGCGCCGAGCAGGGCAATGGAGATCGGGATATCCATACCCAAGGCTTTATTACGCAGATTACGCCACGCATTGATATAAAAAGGTTGCGCGCTATAAAGTAATACTGGCGTTGCCAAAATCAAACTTACCCAACGGAAATAGTGAATAAACTCGGCTTCCATAACCGAGAAAAAATCGGAATATAGCGCAATTGCAAACATCATAATCTGCATGGTCGCAAGACCTGCGAGTCCCAGACGTTGCAGATATGACTTTACCTGCTGTGTATAAAAGGCTTCCTGTTTATTAACTTGAAAAGGGTAAGCCTTGTAACCTACTTTTTGGATCTCTTTTAAAATAGCACTGAGTTTAAGCTGCTGGTTATCCCACTTAATGACGGCACGATGGAGGGTGGTATTTACATTAACAAAAAGCAAACCGGGTATAAAACGGAGCTGTTTTTCGATAAGCCAGGCACAGGCAGCACAATTTATCCCCTCAACCATTAGGGTTATTTCACTGATTGATTGGTTTTGTTTAACAAAATCTTCCTGGATTTTTGTGAGATCATAGTAATCCAGTTGCTTTAGCTCATCGGGAACCAACGCCACTATTTTTTCTGCATGGTCGCTGCGATGTGCATAGTAGGATGTTAAACCGCTATCAACTATGGTTTGTGCTACGGCGGTACATCCCGGGCAACACATCTTTTGTAGTTGCCCGTTAATAGTCACTTGGTAATGGCTGTTTTCTGGATTAGGCTCTCCGCAATGAAAGCAGTTTTTCTGTGCAACCATTACAAACTAAGAGTAGTGGTCGGTAAGGTAACTGTTTTTTGCAGACGCCAGCTTTTATCAAAGGGTTCGATGCGCAGTTGCCATTTACCTTTAAGGTCGGCATCACTGCTAAAATGAAAATCCCCTTTGCCGTCGGCGGTAAGCAGTAAAGAAATATCGCGATTTGCCAGTGTAGAATGAAATAAAGAGAGATTGATTGAGCTGCTATCCTTAACCCCATTTAAGTGAATAATAAGTTCGTTATCTATTTGCGTTACAAGCGCATTAATATTGCGACTTTGCGCATTTTTTAGCAGCGTAAAATCGGCGTTTATTGCTTTGCCTTTGCTGTAATAATCATCCACAACCATATCTGGTTTATTATGGCTGGCAATAATAAGGGTACTGATCCCCCCGATTACTGCGGTCAGCGGCAATATGATTAAAAACCAAGGCCAGAACTGTTTAAACCATTTTTTATTACTGTTTTTCATAATAGCCTTATAACGAGAGTGTCAATGAATTAACTGTGCATATAAAAAGCCTCGAAAACGAGGCTTTTTATAGTCAACAAAGGTCATGTTTGCCGCTATTCTATACTTATTCTTGTTGTGAAAGCGAATAAACAAATGCGCCAATTAAATGAACTTTATCTTCACCGAGTACGTCCGCCCAAGCGGGCATAACACCATTGCGGCCATTGCGGATACTATCCTCTACCGCTTTGCGGGAAGCGCCGTATAACCATGTTGTATCGGTTAGGTTTGGAGCCCCAAGCAGGTGAGAACCTTTCCCGTCCGCGCCATGACAAGCCGCACAGATAACAAAGCGCTCTTCCCCTGCACTCGCTTCAACTGAGTTAACGCGACGTCCGCTTAGGTTAAGTGCATATGTTGCCACTTCTTTAATACCTTGTTCCCCTAATACATCTTTCCAGGCGGGCATTACCCCTTTACGGCCCTGCATAATGCTTTGTTTAATGCTAATGGCGTCACCACCGTATAGCCAATCATTATCCGCTAAGTTAGGGAAACCTTTACTGCCACGCGCATCAGAACCGTGACATTGAGCACAGTTTTGTAGGAATAAACGCTGTCCCACTTTGACCGCTTCCGGATCCTTGGCAATTAAAGTGAAATCTTTGTAAACGCCATTTTCATCATAAGCAAGTTGCTTAAATACGCTGCCAAATTTCTTCTCTGCCGCATTCATTTCGCGTTGGTACTGGGAATGTGATGTTTCTGCAAGCGCTTCAGATTCTTCTGGTGACATGACGCTCTGCTCAGAGCTTGTCCAATCAAGTAAACCATTCCAGTTGGCGGTATAGCTTGGGAATGCGAGGCTATACAGCAAACCAACAATGATAGTGAACCAAAATAGACCGACCCACCATTTAGGCAGTGGGTTGTTTAATTCTTGAATGCCATCAAAACTATGTGGCATTGGTTGACCTTCTTCGACGCCAGTATTGTTTTTTGAGGTCGCTCTAAGCAGCACCGCACAACCAATAATAACGATCAGAGTGATCACAGTTATCCATATTGTCCAAAAAACGGTCATTATTTTTTAGCTCCTGTATGTTCGTCTTTTTCGCTTACATACTTTGTTGAGTCTTGATCTTCATCGAAAATGGAGTTTCCGATCTCTTCAAACGACTTTTTATGTTTTTTACTGTATGCCCATGCAATTAAAGCAACGAAAATAATAATTAAGAACAGCGTGTATAGTCCATTAAATGTTGCGTAATCCATAAAGCCCCCAGTAGTTGAAAGAGGTGCCCAGCAAACTGGGTACCCTAGTTATCTAAACGCATGTCCCAGTGACTGCAGGTAAGCAATTAACGCTTGCATCTCGGTTTTTCCTGCAACTGCCGCTTTTGCTCCTGCAATATCTTGTTCCGTATAGGGCACACCGAAGTTGTTTTTAAATATCTCCAATTTACGCGCAGTATCTTCACCTGTCAGGTGGTTCTCTGCAAGCCATGGGAAGCCTGGCATATTGGATTGTGGTACAACATCGCGCGGATTAAGCAGGTGAACTTCATGCCAGGCATCGGAGTAACGTTGACCAACACGTGCCAGATCCGGACCTGTACGTTTTGACCCCCATAAAAACGGATGTTCCCAAACACCTTCACCCGCGACACTGTAGTGACCGTAACGTTCTGTTTCTGCTCTAAAAGGGCGGATCATTTGGCTATGGCATACACTACACCCTTCACGGATATAGATATCACGACCTTCCATTTCCAATGCAGTATAGGGACGCAGTGTATCAACAGGCTCATTGGTCTCTTTTTGGAAGAGTAATGGTGTGATTTGGGCCAGACCACCAAAGCTGATTGCGATGATGATAAAGAGAGCCAGTAGACCAACATTCTTTTCAATAAATTCGTGCTTCATTATCTAACTCCCTAACCAAGTTCTTGAGGCGCTATAGAGCCATCTTTTGCAACAACAGTTTTGTAAGTGTTGTAAGCCATCACAAACATACCTGATAAGAAGATTAAACCACCAACGAAACGGATAGTGTAGAAAGGATATGATTTTTCCAGTGACTCAACAAACGTATAGGTTAAGGTACCGTCATCATTCACAGCTCTCCACATCAGCCCCTGCATTACACCGGAAATCCACATCGCCACTATGTACAACACCGTGCCTATGGTTGCTAACCAGAAATGCAGATTGATCAGGGCAACGCTATACATCCCCTTTTGATTAAATAGTTTTGGTACTAAGTGGTAAATGGAGCCGATGGTTATCATCGCAACCCAGCCTAATGCGCCGGAATGCACATGGCCAATCGTCCAGTCAGTATAGTGCGATAGGGCATTGACCGTTTTAATTGCCATCATCGGGCCTTCAAAGGTAGACATACCGTAGAAAGAGAGTGAGACCACTAAAAAACGTAAAATAGGATCGCTGCGCAGTTTATGCCAAGCCCCCGATAGCGTCATAATCCCGTTGATCATGCCGCCCCAAGATGGCGCAAACAGGATTAACGACATCACCATGCCTAACGATTGTGCCCAATCAGGCAACGCCGTGTAGTGAAGATGGTGTGGGCCAGCCCAAATATAAACCGCAATTAATGCCCAAAAATGGATAATAGACAAACGGTAAGAGTAGACCGGACGGTTTGCTTGTTTGGGAACAAAATAGTACATCATACCCAGGAAACCAGCGGTTAATAAGAAACCTACTGCGTTATGTCCGTACCACCATTGCACCATGGCATCAACCGCACCTGCGTAGACAGAGTAAGATTTCATGCTGCCCATTGAAACCGGGATGGCCAGGCTGTTGACGATATGCAATACAGCGACAGTGAGAATAAATGCACCGAAGAACCAGTTTGCCACATAAATATGTGATGTTTTACGTATTGCTAATGTGCCAAAAAATACGATTGCATAGACAACCCATACTGCAGTGATAAGCAGATCGATTGGCCATTCAAGTTCAGCGTATTCTTTTGACGTGGTGTAGCCCAAAGGAAGTGAAATGACGGCTGAGATAATCACCAATTGCCAGCCCCAAAAGACCACCGAAGCGAGCTGCCCCCCAAACAAGCGTGTTTGGCAGGTACGTTGCACCACGTAAAAAGAGGTGGCCATTAATGCCGACGTACCAAATGCAAAGATAACCGCATTGGTATGTAGTGGACGCAAACGGCTGTATGTTAGCCAGGGGGTGTCGAAGTTAAGTACGGGCCAGATTAACTGAGCTGCAATTAACACTCCGACACTCATGCCAATAATACCCCAAAATATGGTGGTAAGTGTGAACTGACGGACAACTTTATAGTTGTAGTCAGGTTGAATTGTAGTTGCGCTTGTCATTGTTTTGATTCCATGCATGTATTTACAATGTAAGTTTGTTTATGGCGTAATATAAGTAATTATTATTCATCAATAAATTATTCTTGGCATCACTGATAAAACATATTAATTTTTGCTAGAGTTTACGTGAAGATGTTTTAAATGAACAGAATTTGGTTATCTAAATGTTAACAATGTTGCGTTTTGTGTTACAAGCTAGTGCAGTTCATTATTTTTACAGGGGTTTACAATGTTAAAAAAAGGTCGAGTTATCCAGTTGGGTCTGATGTTGCTTGTTTTACTTGCACTGGTGCTGTGGCGAACTTTTGATAGCGTCCAAGCTGTTGCGCCAAAGAACCAGAGTGAAGCGGAACTGGTGAACTGTGATTATTTTACTCCCTGTGAGTTTACCACCCCGCAGGGCGCATTTTGGTTAACTGTTGCTAACCCCCCTATCAAAGCTGAGCAGTGGATCGATTTTAATTTACAATCAGAACTGCAAACGTGGCGGATAATCGATGCAAAAATTATCGGTAAAAATATGTTTATGGGACGTATTCCCGTTCTTTTTAGCCCCTTTGAAAAGGGCTTTGCGGCGAAAACCTTAGTTGGCGCCTGCACCTCCAAACAGATGATTTGGCAATTACAGATAACCGCTGAAGTTAACGATATAAGCGAATTACTGTTATTTGATTTTGTGGTTACCCATTAATTTTGGCAAACGATTTTCTCTCAATCCAAAGCCGGGTTATTTAATTAAAAAATGTTTTTTTAGCAATTGATCAAGAGAAATCGAGCCCGCTCCCCAAAACAGATTGATAAGCATCATTAATCCCCATAATTTGTGATCATAGAAACCGCCTTCCCAAAGCACCGGGTATGAAATAACCGCCATTATATTGAAAGCAAATAAAACAGCGGCCATCGGTCTTGTAAGCAAGCCGAATAATAGAAAAATTGGGATTATCAGCTCAGCCGCGGTGCCTAAATATGCCGCCATTTCCCATGGTAGAAAGGGCACCTGATACTCCTCTTCAAAAAGATATAAGGTGCTATCCCACGTGGTTATTTTTAAATAACCTGATCTCAAAAAAACACTCGCCACCCAAAAACGTGTAAACAAGAGCAACAGAGGTGTGGCGTAGCAGTGCATTTTTTGCACTGAGCGCTGATAAAATTCGAGTGTTTTATTCATGATGTTTCCTTAACAGTAAATCCGTTGAGTAGCTCTTTTTCCAGTAATACAGGTAGAAACTGATGTAAATCAGCCGGTGTTATTTCGCTTAAAGTGCGATGGTTGGAGATTTGTTGCAGCAGTGCATACTGATTGACACTTAACTCGATAAGTTCGACATTAAAATCCGCCTGTTTTTTTAAAGCCAGGTAACAAGGGCTATTTAAGTCGGTTTCTTCTACCTTGTCGTTAACAATCATCTGATACAAACGGTAGATATCTTGCTCACTTACAAAAAGGCTTACTTGCGAGGGTATATTAAAGATAATTGTTGCAAATAAAGTGGCGGGTAGGGCTGCCAGTTTTTCGATATCAAGCGGCTCGGATTGTAGTTGCGCGTTACTTGTTTGCTCTAAACACCATTCAAATCGCGCCATTTCAGCAATATAAGGCAAGCTCTTTAATTGCGGCAAGTTTTGTAAAAAACCACTAAAACCATTACCGTAATTAATTATATTATTTTCGCGGGGCGGCTGCGTCAGTATAAATTGTCGGGCTACCGTATTAAAAAAGTCTTCTCCCACTAACGATAAGGTATGCTGATAGGTAACCGCAAGTGCTTCGGTTACACCCATTACAAAACTATTGCGGTAAAGCTGCAGTAAATCATTACTGCTGAAGTGCTCTTTTTCTTGAATTTCAGATGCGATCAAATCGTTTTTGTATAACAGCGTTTCACTAAATTGTTGCTGTAATTTATTGATTTTCATCACTGCAGCCCCCATCAATAGCCTGCCTTATTTTTTTGGCCTTGTTGTGCTCCCCGATTAAAATGTCAAGTTGTGGTATCTCTAAATCCCACTCGATTAGGGTGATTGCCTCTGTTTTTGTCTGCTTTATATATTGCTCATAAATATCCCAAACAGCCTGGCTAACAAAGGTGCTGTGCGTATCAATTAAAATAGATCCGCCATTGACCTCTTTTTTAGTAAAGCCTGCTAGATGAATCTCCTGCACGGCTTGGGCATTTATAATATCCAGGTATTTTTCCACTGAAAATTGATGATTAGTCGCGCTGACATAAATATTATTCAGATCCAGCAGTAAACCACAACCGGTTTGCTTTGCTATCTCATTGATAAATTCAGGCTCGCTCATCTCACTGTTTTTATACTCTAAATAGGAGGAGGGGTTTTCTATCAGTATCTGTCGTTGTAGCGTCTCTTGAACTTGATTGACGTTGCTTACAAAGCAGGAGAGAGCCTCTTTGGTATAGGGAATAGGTAATAGATCGTTAAAGAAATTGCCCTGCAAAGAGCTCCAGCTTAAATGATCAGAGACAAGCGCAGGTTCAAAGCGGTCCACTAACTGCTTGAGATTATTTAAGTGACTCACACTGATCGGCTCACTGCTACCCAATGATAAACCTATTCCGTGAAAGCTCAGTGGATAACATTCAGCAATCTGTTCAAGGTGAAAATGATTTTTACTGTGTGGATTGAAATAATTCTCGCTGTGTATCTCAAGAAAACCAAGCGCTGGTTTTGAGGATAATATATTTTGATAGTGCGGTGCGCGTAACCCTATTCCAAATGCACCTTTGTCAATTTTCTTCACAATATCCCCTTAAACCTCCACTACAGTTGAAATAGATTAGGGCGTTAACGCCCTAATCTATATATAAATACTATTTTTCTTTTGGCATTAAGCTACCGCCTGCTAATTTTTCACATAAACCTTTCGGTACAGCTAGAAAAGCATCTGCCTGGTTATCAACCTTTGAAGTCCCTGCACATGAGCTTGTTTTTGTTGCACAATCATTTTGACCAGCTGCTGCAACGCCATAACATTTCTCTTTACCCGCGGCCATCGCTGGGGTTGAAATAAGCGCACCGCCTACAGCAAGAAGTGTTGAAACAGTCGCGGCTAAAGCAAGATTTGATTTTTTCATAATAGAAATCCTATATATAATGATTAAGATGAAGTAAGCACCATTTGTGCATTTTTTGTCGTATTCGATTATATAAACCGAGGAATCGGAGAAAAAATTTCATACTTTTTAACTTTTTTTTAACCGATCATTAACAATTATCTTTTAATTCTTAATAATCAATAGCTTATGTTTGTTGTTGTTTTTTAGTAAGGATGCTTTTTTAATTTTTTTAACAACGTTCACTGGTAGGTTTTTGATGACTTTATAGCAGGGGAGATTATTTCAGTGCGAATCGATATAAAAAAGGCGCTTAAAAAGCGCCTTTTTACTCTTTATATAATCAGAGCTGGTTACATATTTTGTAAAATAGCATCAACAGATGTTTTAGCGTCACCTAACAACATTTCCGAGTTCTCATTGAAGAACAATGGATTTTGAACGCCAGCATAACCTGCGCCCATTGAACGTTTAAAGATAATAACTTTTTCTGCTTCCCAAACGCTTAATACCGGCATGCCCGAGATAGGTGTACCCGGCTCATTGGCCGCTGGGTTAACTGTATCGTTTGCACCGATTACCAGTACCACATCAGTTGTAGGGAAATCTGCGTTGATCTCATCCATCTCTAATACGATATCGTAAGGAACTTTAGATTCAGCTAATAATACGTTCATATGACCCGGTAAACGGCCGGCAACAGGATGGATGCCAAAACGAACATTTTTACCTTTAGCGCGAAGACGTTTAGTTAGTTCCGCAACTGGATATTGCGCTTGTGCAACCGCCATACCGTAACCTGGTACGATAATTACATTTTTAGCCGCGTTTAATGAGTCAGCAACTTCTTGCGCGTTGGTCTCAAAATGGTCGCCATATTCATTATCGCCATCTTGTGCAAATACTTCGTTACCAAAACCGCCTAAAATAACGCTGATAAATGAACGGTTCATTGCTTTACACATAATGTAAGAAAGGATTGCACCCGAAGAGCCCACTAATGCACCGGTGATGATTAACAGGTCATTTGAGAGCATGAAACCTGTTGCTGCTGCTGCCCAACCCGAATAGGAGTTAAGCATTGAAACAACAACGGGCATATCTGCACCGCCGATTGAAGCCACTAAATGCCAGCCGAATGCCAATGCAATCACTGTCATAATGATTAATGCTATCAGGCCTAAATCACCCGTGACAAAGCTCACCAATAATAACGCAGACGCTGTGATCGCCGCGATATTGATCCAGTTTTTGCCGGGTAAAGCTAATGCTGAACTGCTGACTTTTCCGCTTAACTTGCCAAAGGCAACAATTGAACCGGTAAAGGTCACCGCACCGATGAAGATACCTAAGAACACTTCAACATTGTGAATCGTTTTTGCAGCACCGAATAGCACGCTGTGATCAAGATATGAGTTGAAACCGATAACGGCGGCCGCCAGACCTACAAAACTATGCAGGATAGCGATAAGCTCAGGCATTGAAGTCATTTCAACTTTTAATGCTAAACGTACACCGATACCAGCGCCGACAGCCATTGCTATAGTAATGTAACCTAAGCCGGAAACTTGCGCGCTGGCAATGGTTGCGATAACAGCAATGATCATGCCTATGATGCCAAAGATATTACCTTTTCGAGCAGTTTCTTGGCTACTCAAACCACTAAGGCTGGCAATGAATAGGATGGCTGCAATAATGTATGCAGCAGTAATTAATCCTTGAGACATGGTTATTTATCCTTTTGGAACATTTTCAACATACGATGTGTAACAGTAAAACCGCCCACTATGTTGATGGTTGCGATTAGTATCGCAATCGTAGATAACAAAGTAACAACTGCGCTGTCACTACCGACCTGAAGCAGCGCACCGACAACTATGATGCCGCTGATTGCGTTTGTCACACTCATAAGAGGTGTGTGCAGTGAATGCGCAACATTCCAGACCACTCCGTAACCTACGATACATGCCAGTATAAATACGGTGAAATGAGCTAGAAAGTCTGTTGGAGCAACACTTGCCAGCCAGCCGAATAAACCCGCTGCAACAATGGCAGAAACTGGTTTGATCCATTTGTTCGGTTTTTTTTCTTCAACCACAACAGCTTCTTTAGTTTGTGCATCTTTAGCTGCGGGAGCTGCGCTGACGTTAATTGCTGGTGGCGGCCATGAGATTTCACCCTCTTTAACGACTGTCGCACCGCGTACTACTTCATCTTCAAAGTCGATATCGATTAGACCGTCTTTGTTTTTACAAAGCAGTTTCATCAGGTTAACTAAGTTTGTCGAATAAAGTTGGCTTGATTGGGTAGGTAAACGGCTTGGTAAATCGGTGTAACCAATGATTTTTACGCCATTTTCCGTCTGGAATATCTCATCTTTAACAGTTAAAGCCGCGTTACCGCCAGCTTGTGCCGCTAAATCGACAATCACGCTACCCGATTTCATTGACGCTATCATCTCTTTCGTAACGAGAAGCGGTGCGGGTTTACCAGGAATAAGCGCTGTGGTGATAATGATATCAACATCTTTCGCTTGTTCTGCCATCATTTGTGCTTGTGCGGCTTGAAAACCTGCACTCATGGTTTTTGCATAACCTGTGGTGCTGACTTCTGTTTCCTCAACGTAATCAACTTCGAGAAACTCAGCGCCCATACTTTCGACTTGCTCTTTTACTTCAGGACGCGTATCGAATGCGCGAACAATTGCACCTAAACTTCCAGCCGCACCCAATGCAGACAGACCGGCAACACCCGCCCCGATAATGAGTACTTTAGCAGGCGGCACTTTACCGGCTGCAGTGATTTGCCCGGTGAAGAAACGCCCAAACTGGTTAGCCGCTTCAATAACCGCACGGTAACCCGCGATATTGGCCATTGAACTTAACGCATCAAGAGCCTGCGCACGAGAGGTGCGTGGCACGCTATCCATTGCGATTACGCTAATTTTTTTAGCGGCTAGTTTGCTCAGTAAATCTGGATTTTGAGCTGGCCAAATGAAACTGACTAAGGTTGCTCCCTCTTTCATTTGTCCAATTTCACTGTCGGTAGGCGCGTTAACTTTAAATATAATATCTGATTGCCATACAAGTTCATTGTCGGTGCCGATTTGCGCACCTGAATCTTGATAGGCTTGATCAGAAAAGCTAGCGGCTGTTCCTGCGTTTGTTTCTACAATAAAAGTGAAACCTTGTTTAATCAGCAACTCTACTGTTTTGGGAGTCGCCGCTACGCGGTTTTCATTTTTTTGGCTCTCTCTAGGTATACCTATTTGCATAGTAAGTCCGTGATCGCTTGTTATTATGAATAGTCGATTTTACGTACAATAAAAAGGTAAAAACAGATCTGGATCATGTTCACCATTTATTTATACGTCTTTGTATTTATTTATTTAAACATATTTGTAGGGCTTTGTAAGTGTTGCTACGCCCCTGCTGTTTTTTGTTATTTCTGCTACAGAAAATAGCCACGCTAAATTGTTTTATGGCATTTATCGCAATAAAAAAACGAGAGGCAAATACTAGTGAATAAAATCGTATTCGGCTACTGTTTTTCATCTAAAAAGCACTGATTATTGTAACAATTATGAACTTCATATAGCAATTCCATATATCCAGTTGATAATATGTGAAAGTAACACTTTTTTGTAATTAATTCGCATCCTTCATCTCTGTTTGTTCCGATGACTTTAATAGGTCTCAGCTATTTTAAATGTTTGCAAAAGGAGGCGGGCAGTTGAAGGTGATTCTCTGCTCAGTGCCAGGGTGCGTTAAAGTGATACTTGCAGCGTGTAAAGCTAATCTCTCTGGAGAGAGTTGCTGACCGAAAACAGTTGCATAAAAGTCATCGCCAATAATAGCATGACCCAGTGCTTGCATATGAACCCGCAGCTGATGCGTGCGACCGGTTAATGGTTTTAGGCAAACAAGCGTGCTCTGCTTGTCGCGCTTAATAACCTGCCATTGAGTTTGTGAGCTTTTACCCTGTTCGAAGTCGACAATCTGGCGGGGTCTGTTTTCCCAATCACAGCGAATAGGCAGATCAATTAAGCCTTCCTCTTTTGTGATTACCCCTTCTACACGTGCATAGTAAGTTTTATCTATT
This sequence comes from Psychromonas sp., assembly GCF_047632995.1. Classification (GTDB taxonomy): domain Bacteria; phylum Pseudomonadota; class Gammaproteobacteria; order Enterobacterales; family Psychromonadaceae; genus Psychromonas. Next base: position 3,779 of record NZ_JBLIEK010000005.1, on the reverse strand, counting down.
ACTTTTTGCTGAAATTGACGACCGATGTGGCTTTGTGCCGATTTTCGCATCGCAAAAACAAGAATACCAGAAGTTGCTAAATCTAAACGATGTACAACGCAGGCATCGGGCCAAATGCGTAGAACGCGTAATGCTAAACTATCCCTATTTTTTTTTTCACGACCTGGTACGCTCAATAATCCCGCTGGTTTATTTAATACCACAATATCATCATCCTGATAAAGGATATCTAAGTAGGGCCCTTGTGGCGGGTAGTAAACAAAATTTGGCATATTAACTCAACTGAATAAATAACAAGAGGAGCGTACTCCTCTTATTATGCGATGAATGTAAAGGCGAAGCGATTACGAATGGGTTGAGACGATAAAGCGAATTCCGTCCAACTTCAATTGCGTTTGATTTAATATCTTCTCAAAATCAGTTTGTTGATCACGGAGATATTGAATCTCATCCTCACGAATATTCGGGTTGACGGATTGTAATGCTTGTAATCGGTCCAGCTCTTGTTGCAATGTTTGTTGCATCTCCTGTTTTGCACTAAGCAGAACGTCAGCCATTAAAGATTGTGCGGTTGGCAGTGAACTTTTAATTAGCTGATGGATTAATGGCTGCGATGTATTGGCAATTTTACGGCTAATATGACGGTTAATCGGGGTTAATTGACGATCAAAACTATCAAAAGTCACACTCTGTCCCAAATCTTTACCGTTTTTATCGAGCAGTAAACGAATCGGTGTTGTAGGTAAAAAACGACTTAATTGGGCATTGTCGGTATTAAGCGCTTCAACAATATAGATTAGCTCTAGAAAAGTAGAGGCTGCCGGCAGCGTGTTGTTTTTAAGAATAGCCACAGATGTAGTACCTGTGTCTGAGCTTAAAATCATCTCCATACCACCGCTTATCATTGGATGCTCCCAGCTTAAGTATTGCACATCATCACGGCTTAATGCGGTTTTGCGATTAAAGGTCACCGTTGCTCCCTCTTCGCTTAAGCCCGGGAAATCAGAGGTCAGCATATGATCGGTTGGTCGCAGCACTAAACAATGCTCGCCTTTGTCTTCCTGCTGCACGCCAACAACATCAAACAGCTGCAGTGCAAACTGGGTAAAGTCAGATTGCTGATCCGCTTCAGTGAGATCATCAAGCAGTTCGCTTGGGTGTAAAATGCCGCTTGAGTTGATTTCAAGCAGCTTATCGCGGCCTTGCTCGAGTTGCTTTTTAAGCTTCTGATTAAACTCTCGCGTTGTTTGAATTAACTTGGTAAATTCATCATTGTCATTATTTCCCGTGGCTAACAGTTCAATTAAATCATCTTTAATTAACTCATAAACAGTATGGCCGGTCGGTGTTGTCTGTGTAAAAGCGGATAACCCTTTTTCATACCAATGTTGCAGATATTCTTGTGAAGTGCCTTTTAAGTAAGGTGTATAAATTTCAATATCGCAACGTTGCCCGATTCTATCTAAACGGCCAATACGTTGTTCAAGCAGATCCGGGTTGATCGGTAGATCAAACAGTACAAGTTGATGAGCGAACTGGAAGTTGCGACCTTCAGATCCTATCTCAGAGCAGACCATTACCTGTGCTCCGCCTTCTCCCTGAGCGAAGTAAGCGGCTGCTTTATCACGTTCAATCAATGATAATCCTTCATGGAAAACGGCCACTTTAATCGCTTCGCGTGTGCGTAGCGCTTCTTCAATGGCTAATGCAGTTTCCGCTTGGGCTGCAATAATTAATATTTTGTCATCTCTTAACTGCAACGTCAGATCAATTAACCAGCTAATACGAGGATCAAATAAACACCATGAATTACTCGTAGAACCTTCAAAATCCTGATAAAGCTTCTCCGGGTAAAGTGCAGTAAATGCCTGTTGCTCGCGCGTGCCTGATGGCAACATTTTAGACACTTTAATGGCTGTTTTATATTGTTCAGGTAAAGGCAGAGCAATTGATTTTAAACTGCGCTTTGGAAAACCCTGAATGGAAGAACGTGTATTACGGAATAACAACCGGCCTGTACCGTGGCGATCCAATAGATTACTAATTAATTCACGTTGCGCCTGCTGACGTTCACTATCTTCAAGTGAAAGATCGTCAATAATGTTAAACAATGGTTGGGTATCTTGCTCACTGAGCAGCTCAGTAATGCTGTTTTTAGCGTCATCAGTTAACTTCTGGTTATCAAGCAATAGATTAACAGCATTAACAACAGGTTTATAACCGGCTTCCTCATTAACAAATGTTTGGTAATCAAAGAAACGACTTGGATCAAGTAAACGTAAACGTGCAAAATGACTTTCATGGCCTAATTGGTCAGGGGTTGCGGTTAACAATAAAACCCCGGGAATAGCATTTGCTAATGCTTCAACAACTTGGTATTCACGACTGGGCTTCTCTTTATCCCAAATCAGATGGTGTGCTTCATCAACAATTAACAGATCCCAATCTGCTTCTAAAGCATGTTCAAAATGTTTCTTCTTACGTAACAGATTAATGCTGCATAAAACTAACTGTTCAGTTTCAAATGGATTTATTTCATCAAGATAGGCTTCATTACAGCGTGAATCATCAAAAATACTGAAATGCAGGTTAAAGCGGCGCATCATCTCCACTAGCCACTGATGTTGCAGGTTTTCGGGTAATACAATTAATACACGTTTTGCGCGACCTGTTATCAACTGCTGGTGGATAATTAGTCCCGCTTCAATCGTTTTACCAAGACCGACTTCATCTGCCAATAAAATGCGGGGCGCGTGGCGCTTACCGACTTCTTCTGCAATGTAAAATTGGTGTGGGATAAGATCAACACGCGCGCCTAACAACCCGCGTAAATTAGATTTCTGTTGCTGATGTTGATGTGTTAATGCTTTATAACGTAATACGAAACGGTCGAATTTATCAATTTGACCGGCAAAGAGTTTATCTTGCGGTTTATTAAATTTGATAAAGTTATTTAAAAAAGTCTCTTTTAATTGGCAAGGCTCACCAGTATCTGTCCGCGTACCTATATAAGTAATTAAATTATCTGTCTCATCGATCTCTTCCACCAAAAGCTTCCACTCCTGATGACTAAGTATTTCATCACCTATATTAAAACGAACACGAGTGATGGGAGCTTCTGCGATAGAGTAAAGGCGTTGTTCACCGGAAGCTGCAAATAATAAAGTCAACATACGGCCTTCTATAGCCACGATAGTGCCTAATCCTAATTCTGACTCTGCATCACTGATCCAGCGTTGACCCAACGAAAATGTCATAAAATACCACTCAAAATAAAACTGAAAATAAGAAAGGGCGCTATGTTACCTAAATCACACGGCAAGGTACTAATCATAAAACTATAAATTTGCCATTAATGGACACAAAATAAAAATAGTCGAACAATTTAGAAACACAGCATGACAGAACAGAAATTATTTTAATGATAAAACAAAAAAAGGGAAAAAACGGATGATTGCTCATTAAACAAGCAAACGAAATTATTGTGCAAATAAAGGGTTGCCAAACAAACCCGAATCCCTATAATGCGCCACACAGACAAGGGCTGCAACGCCCGTGAATGAGAACGAAAGAGGCTAGTTTCTGATAACGTTAAACGTTAATTGGAAACATTAAAAAGGCTGTTGACATCGTTTGAAAGGCGCGTAATATACGCACCTCGCCGAAAGGCTGCTCTTTAACAATTTAATCAAACAATCTGTGTGGACACTTATTGTTGATGTGATTTCAAAAAAATCAAAGTCCTCGCATTATTTATAATGCAAGGCAACATCAATAGT
>NZ_JBLIEK010000004.1:0-75988 GCF_047632995.1 Psychromonas sp. | reverse complement strand
GATTGGCGTACCCATTGTGCCTTGTTATCGCTGGGATCTTGGGGTAAATCCTGGACCATTATCGTGCTGCCCGCTTTAATCATCGGTAATTCATGATCGGGTTGACCATTTTTGATAAAAGCATTGAGATCAAAATTATATACTTGTGGTTTGCCGCTGCGTTGCGGGATCACAATCTCAATATTATTGGTATCAGCACGTTGCGTAGGACCGCCAACGTGAGCAAGCAGATCCAGTAGTGACATCTCATCTGACCATTCGATACGACCTGGACGCACCACAGAGCCGAGCACTCTAACTGCGCGGTTGGGCGTGACTTTGAGCCAGGATTTTTCATTCATATCGGTTTTTTCAGGAATAAAAATCGCATCACCCGCGCTGATCTGTGGTGGTTTCTGGGGATTTTTACCTTCGGTATAAGCCGTTAAATCAAATGCGACAATGCTGTTATCGGCTTTGATAATACGAATCTGGCGCGATTCAGCAAAACGAGTCGGTCCGCCGGCATTGGCCAAAATATCCATAAATCCGACCCCATTTTTGCCCTCATAAGCGCCTGGTTTAGCTACTTCACCCATCACATAAACCATATGTGCCCCAGTTTTAATCTCCTCCTCCTGTTTGGGGATGAAAATGGTACTGCCTGGCTGCATCTCGGGCAGGTGTTTTTGATCGCCACTATCTAAATATTCTTTGAGATTGAAGAGGGTAGGTTTGCCCTGTGTGATCACGCGGATTTTTTCAACCCCTGCGTAGCGAGTTACGCCGCCGGAAGCCATTAACAGATCCATAATATCCATGGTCTTGCGATAAGCAAAACTTCCTGGGCGATTGACCTCACCGAACACTTTAATGGCCAGACTGTTATTGGCGCTATCGCCTGCATTGGCCATTTCCGCCGGATTAAATTCCACTTCCACATTGCCCGTCATCGGCGATGCCGGAATAAACAACGCATCCATAGATTGCAGTTGCGGCAGCAGCCCGGTATCGCCGCTATCTAAGTATTTTTTATAGTTAAATACGCTGGTTTGCTGGGCACGGAGTAGCTGCATCCGATCCAGCTGGGCCCCAGTGCGTAATCCACCTGCAGCATGAATCGCTAATTGAATGGATGCATCTGACTGCAATATATATTCGCCGGGTTGCATAACATAGCCGCGCACGCTGATAATTATCTGTTTTTTAAGCAGGTAAACTTTTAAATCCTGCAAATCAATAAATGTTTCCGCTAACTGATTGCTAAGCAGCAGCTGTATTTCCGCCACTGATAGGGTGTCGACCTGAATTGCACCAATTTCGGGTAGGATAATTCGCCCCTGACGATCCACAGCAAAGGGGGCTGAAAATGCCTGTTCTCCGGGCAGTGAAATTTGCAGCAGGTCGCCTTTTTGAATTTTATAGCTTAGTGGATCGCTCTGCGCAGTTACTGGTAGCAGTACAGAAAGCATCAGTACAAATAAACTTATCAGCTTGAAAATATTCATTTTTTCATTACCTCCGGCCTAACACTTATATTGACAAGCTCAATAGTGACGCGTCGATTAACCAGTCGCACTTGTGGTTCGTCGCCGCTAAACAGCGGGCTATTTTCGCCCTTGCCTGTGACACTGATATTGCTCGGATTGACGCCGAAAATTTGCAGATAGCGTTCCACTTGTCTGGCACGCTGTAGAGAAAGTGCTAAATTAGCGTTATCACTGCCTGTTGCATCAGCATGACCTATTATCTGCAGGTGGTAGTTTGGATAGTCGCGCAGCATGCCGGCAACTTCAGCCAAATGACCGATATATCTGGGATTAAGGGCTGTGGATGCAGATACAAATTGATTGTTATTATTAAGCAGGGCATTAATCGTCGCGATAATATCGGCATTTAATAGCGCCGCTTTTGTGTCTGGCCGGTTATCGCTGCTTAAGCAACTTCCCTGCAACTGCACATAATTGAGTCTGCGCGCTAAACGGGCGAGATGATCGCGCTGAATAATCAGATCATTGGCAGCATCTGCATCCAGCCCCCCCTGTAATTCTCGGGCAATGCGTGTCGCGCGGATCTGCGCAGTTTTCACGCTTGCCGGAAAGCATATTTTTGCACCCGCGAGGAGCAGATCATCTAAATGTCGACTACTTAGCTGCTGCTCAAAATAGAGGGCATTTTCTAACCCCATCGGGTGACTTGGTGCATCGCTTAAATCATGTTCTGCTAAGCCTCCGTGTCCTTGCGGCGGCCTGCTGCTGCACGCCGATGTGGAGATAACAATGACAGCGCACAAGACAGTGAGTAATGGCTTCATGGTTAGGCCTCCCGCTGCAGCTTAGCTTCAACGGCGAGCGAAAGCGGGATAGCGGCATCAATGCGCAGTAACTTCATTAACTCTTGCGGTTGCCCCTGTACGCCCACTATTTCCAGCGAGCGGCCCTGTTCTTTAAGGCGTTTAAAAAGAAATACAATGGCGCCAATGCCAGAAGAATCGATAAAGCTAACCTGCTCAATATCCATTACCGTATGTGGATATGCCTGCTTGCTGATAGCTTCCAGAGCCGGACGAATTTTACTGCAGCCCAGCGCATCCATTTCACCGCTTAACTGAATAATCAGATTACCGTCAGTTGTCTCGATATTATTAATATTCATGCTTGCCTTCCTTTGTGTTGCACCGATAGTGTTTCTTATCCAGATTATTGCATTGACCGTGCCATTTTAATTTACTCAATATAAACAGTTAGTTAGCTATTAAACTGGCTTTTTTGGGACGTTTTAAAGGTGTTTATTCGCATTTTGCAAATGCTTTTGCAAAAAGGAATTGCAGCTTGGAATGGAAGGACAGCTGAAAAAATAGTAATTGCAGATGTGATTGATCTTTTTCAACTGCTTTTTATATAACGGGTTGATGTTATTATCGTTTGCAGTGATTAATTTAAGGTTATAAGTAGCACCTTTACTACAGAGAGATGCTTGTAAAACTGTTAGCAGCCATAAAAAGGTTTAGCGTAAATATTAAGGTTTGGAAAAGAGTATCCATTATTGTTTTAGTTACTGTATCTGGGGTTGGTTGTGATCAAAGTACTGAGTTATTGGTGGTGCGTTTTTATTGGCTTTATTGCTCTACTTAGTAACCAATTCAAGGCAACATAGGCTCTCTTTAATCACGTTATCGCTTGTTTTTGCTGGTGGCATAAGCAATTTCTATGATCGTGTGGTTAATAATGTGCTCTACCTTCTAAAGCCAAAAAACTCACTTTCTATTTTGCTCTAAGTTATCGATATCAATTTTTTTAGATACTATCGTCAATAAGTTGAGCGCCATAAGTCGCTCCGTTTTTTGCTTACTTAATGGTTATGGGAGAGGATGTCGATGCATATCGAAGTCACACTGGTAAACGCGTTTACGGCTGATGGACAAGGTGGAAATCCTGCTGGCGTTGTTTTTAATGCTGATAAATTATCCGATGGTCAAAAATTACAAATTGCACAAGCGGTTGGTTATTCGGAAACGGCTTTTGTGTGTCGTGACGAAGTCGCTGATTATGCGCTCTCTTTCTTTACTACGACCGGTGAAATCGACTTTTGTGGTCATGCCACCTTAGCTACTTTTTCCACTATGTACCAGATGGGCATTATTACTGCAGGCTCTTATGTTCAACGAACTAAGGCTGGAATGCTATCGGTGACCATAGAGTCAGATGGTAAGGTGGTCATGGATCAAAACGCACCTCGAAAATTGGGTGAATTTTCATATCAAGAGATTTCACATCTTATTGGTATTGATAGCAATATACTAAAAAGGACGCAGTTGCCCATTGAAATCATTTCAACGGGACTCGCTGATGTGATGATTCCGGTGCCGAATGGCTATTTAGATCTAATACGGCCAAATGATGAGATTATTACTGATTTTTGTAAAAAGCATAAAGTTGTTGGCCTGCATGTTTTTGAGCTTGGTACGCCAGAGACTAGATTCAGCGCAAGCTGTCGTAATTTTGCACCTTTGTTTGGTATCTCAGAAGAATCAGCAACAGGTAGTTCATGTGGCGCTTTGGCTTGTTATCTGACAGAACATCTTGCTTTAGGTAGTGATTATATTTTTGAACAAGGTAGGGCGATGAATTGTACCTCAATAATTATGGCATCTGTTCAATCTAATCATTCAACGCGTATCAATGTGAAAGTGGGTGGTTTTGCAAAGAGTATGGGGACTGTGTACGTTCCGTATAACGAATAAAATCATCGGATCCATAACCCTTATCGTGCTTTTTAAGAATAACGTCGAGTAACTGGAAGCAAATAGTTGAATCTGTTTTTCAATTCGCAATTTGCAATTCAATATGAGAATTTATCTACTAAGTTCCATAGAGAACATTTTAATTTTCAAATAAATCAATCTGTTACATTTAAAATTCGATGGCACATAATTTGCTCTATCTAGGTTAACCTAATAAAACCTTTGATATGAGCCTTTATGCAAGTAGACAACCGCCCGCTTAGCGTTACCGATACAAACTCTTTTCCATGGATTATTGTCATGGTGTGTGCGTTGTTTGGTGCGGTTTGGTATTTGATCCCTCATCCTCTCGTTGTGATTGGGCTTGGGCTGATCCCGGTAGCTATTTTATTTACCCTACGCTTTCCCGTCCCGATAGGTTTAATGTTTATTGTTTTCTCATTTTTCCGCATCCACGAAGCAATACCCCTGCTTTACTCATTACGCATCCCATTAATGCTTTCCCTTGCGACCATATCAACACTCGCCTGGCATATTTTCATCAGCCAACAGATCCGCCTCTATCACCGACCCGAAATGGTAGCTTTCTTGATTTTTTTTGTGCTCGTATTTATCGGAATTTTGTTTGCGGGTAATCGCCCCGAAGCAATTGCCTATTTTCAATCGACCTATATAAAAATTGGCATTATGACCCCTGTACTGGCATGGCTCCTCAATGAAGTTAAACATTTTAAACTGACCCTGTTTATGGTCACGGGCGGAGGATTAATCATTGGTTTTGTGACCCTCTTTAATAAAATTAATGGTATCGGTTTGGTGGAAGAAACCCGTGTGACGATTGGCAGGGAGATAGGCTCAGTGTTAGGCGATCCTAACGATCTTGCTTTAGTGCTGCTTTTTCCCTTTTCTTTTGCCATTTCATTATTGATGACCCAAGGATTAAGCCTGAAGTTTCGCGCCTTAGGGCTGATCGCCACTATTACATTATTTTGCGCGATCATTGTCACTCAAAGTCGAGGAGGGCTGCTTGGCATTTTATCCGTGGTCGGAATTGTGGCTTATCGCCGAGTTAAATCTAAAACACTCTTCTTTGGCGTAGGAGCGATAGCTACTCTTGCTCTTTTTGTACTTGCCGGGATCAGCGGCAGGCAATCCGGTGGCGCTGCAGAAGAGGGGCTGGATGAATCAGCAATGGGCAGATTGCATGCATGGGAAGCGGCATTTGGCATGGCAGTTGATAACCCGGTAACAGGCGTTGGCATCAATAATTTTTATTTTAATTATTTTTATTACAGCAAATATTGGGATGGTTTAAATCATGCGGTACACAGCACTTGGTTTGGTGTATTAGCGGAAACGGGATTTATTGGTTTAACGGCTTTTTTAACCATGGTCATTATTACCTTTAAAGCATCGCGTAACACATTAAAAACAGTGACTGCCAGCGGCAACCAGTTTTCACCAACTATACGCGCGATAAGCGAAGGTAACTTGGCTGGCGTCGTTGCTTTTTGTGTCTCAGGGACTTTTCTGACGCAAGGCTTTACATGGCCCTTGTATATTTTGATTGCACTTACGGCTGCGGTTGCACAATTTGTAGAAAATAAAGGAGCAGAATATGATTAATAAAGGAATGATAAAATCATCGCGAATCGCCTCGCTTGATGGGCTGAGAGCAGTGTCGATTGGCCTTGTATGTTTAGGTCACTTAGCCGGGACGGTTAACTTTCCTGAACTATTATTGCCGTTACATAACGTCGGCAATTTTGGGGTGAAAATTTTCTTTGTTATTTCAGGTTTCCTTATCACTTTATTACTGCTTGAAGAAAAAAATCGCAACGGAAAAATTAATCTAAAGCAATTCTACCTTCGCCGTACTATACGGCTATTTCCTGCATTTTATTTCTATATCCTGTGCATTGCAGTGGCTGAGCAGTTTGGGTTTATCAATTTACTGCCTGGCGATCTGCTCCATGCGGCGAGCTATACCATGAATTATCATAGCGAACGCGCTTGGTGGCTTAACCATACATGGTCACTGGCCGTTGAGGAGCAGTTCTATCTGCTTTGGCCTGGTTTGATCTGTCTTTTGGGCGTGTTGCGTGCTAAAAATATCGCTATTGCCGCCCTGATATTAATCCCTATCGTCCGTATTATTATGTGGTATGGATTGGATGCCTCCCCATCTGCGATGACCAGACAGTTTGAAGCAATCGCAGATGCTTTAGCGACGGGGTGTCTGCTTGCTTATCTGTACCAAGCTGGTATTACATTGCCTAAATGGTGCCGCTCGCGATTGTTTATACTGGTGCCGATTTCAATGATAGTGTTACCCAGTATTCTATATAAAATTGATAACGGCTTATTTTATACGCTGGGGCAAAGTTACATCAATTTAACCGCTGCGCTTATAGTGCTTCGCTATATCTCTGTCAGTGAAGGTTTTTCTTATCAAATACTTAACTCAAAACCTGCTATTTGGCTAGGGGCAATGAGTTATTCACTTTACCTTTGGCAGGAACCTTTCCTTAATTCTTGGGTGACTAATTGGTATGCAAGCTGGCCTATCAACCTACTACTGACTTTCGTTTGTGCCTGTTTCTCTTATTATCTGGTTGAAAAACCAATAATGAATCTTAAATATCGTCTTTTTAGCGTGAACAATCCTAGTCCTAAAGCTGTTGAAATAAGTTAACAAGCAATATACCTGTTTTCGGGGCGGTATTTACCCCTCTAATAAACATAAGAAGTGGAATTATAGAGGTGTCGCAAGCAAAGCAGACAAGCTAGCGCATCCCTAACTCTGTCACCAGTAACTGATGATCAGAACCTTGAATCTTTTGGTTGTCTTTGCTGATAACCTGAAACGAATCGCTGATCAGACAGTGATCAATATAGGCGCTGCTGAGCAGGTGTAGCAGTGGATTGCGGCCGCTATAAGACCAGCTGGGAATGTACGCAAGGGCATTTGTGCTATTACGTAATAAACTGTTTTTCTGCAGTGCTTTAAATTGCGTTGACCAGGGCGTGATATTGAGGTCGCCTATGATCATTTTGTACTGCAGTAACGAGGCTGAGGCCTGCTCCGCGACATATTCCAATGTACTATTTCTTAATTGCCATAAATTGGCATTTCTCGGTGATGCCGGATGCAGCGCAAAAATATGCACCGGGCTGTTTGTTTGCGGGCTTTGTACAATAACTTCAATAATATGACCTCCTTTATAGCCGAGATAATGTGTTTTTTGCTCGACGATAGGCCATTTTGAAAAGAACGCTAAATCAGATAGCGAAGAGTCGCTGATAAAGTAGGGATAACGCTGCTTCAATGTGGTTATCTTGTGCCGCTGATCATCGCCAACTTCCTGTAATACCAGTATCTCAAAATCAGCGTTACCAAGCTTAGCTAGCAGTGGTTCAATATACTGATTTTGATAGTGAATATTGAGTTGTGCAATTTTTAATGTTGCAGCTGCCGGCTGGTCATTGCCTACAGAAAAAGGGGATTTTTGATAAATGCAAGCTGTCAGTAGTAACAGGGTTAAGGTACTAAGGATTTTTTCAGCCCTTTTTATATTGATAATAAGCAGCAGCAGAGCCAGCAATATCCATTGCAGTTGTAGACTGCTGATATTGTCGAACCACCAGCTTGTTACCTCTATGGTCAGAAGGGGCAGACTAAGCATTAGCAGCACTGTTAAATTAAGCAGATAAAGCCCTGCGCGGCTAAGCACGTTGTGCTGACTTATCTTAACCATTACATTTTATAACCGTTAAAATGGTTTGAAAAAATATTCTAATATCGGTTTTTATCCATGACAGGGGCTGGCTTATTGCTAAGGAATAAGCATGATCATAGCCCAGTTTCTCATCTATATTGTGCACGCTGCCTTGATAGCTTTGGTTAATCTGCGCCAGTCCCGTTAATCCGGGTAATACCTGATAGGTTCTTTCGCTAAAAAAGGGCCGATTTTTTTCTATTTCCGAGCTTAGTTCAGGGCGCTCAGGTCGCGGACCGATCAGTGACATTTCACCTTTTAAAATATTAATCAGTTGCGGGGTCTCATCAAATCGTGTCTTACGCAAAAATCTACCGATACGGGTGATGCGCGGATCAGATTTTGTAGCTAACAGCGCGACCCCCGCAGCTTCTGCATCGTTGCGCATGGTTCTAAATTTAAAAATGGTAAATGTATTACCCGCACCTTGTTTGGATTTTCCTAAGCGGATTTGCTGATAAAAAATCGGACCTTTACTGTCTAGTTTAATTGCCATCGCAAGCAGTGGCAGCAGAGGGGAAAGCAAGAACAACGCGCTGCAGGAAAACACAATATCAAAAAAGCGTTTACCATATATCACCGCAGGGTGGATATAACTAGTGACTGTTGCGCGTGTTTGTTGCAGGTTTGTTGTTGCTCTAATTTGTGTATTCATTGTTTTATCCTTCGTATTTAATAGATTGTTAACTGTTAATTTTTTTCCAACGACCTTTATCAAGTCGCAGCAGATAGCGCAGTGTGCCGATCAAGCCTGCGATATGCCCGCTGACCAGATAAGCAAGCAGTTTGCATAGTTTGTGACTGGTCGCGGGGTTAAACAGTATCTGCCATGTGGCGAGGCCATAAGCACTGAGTTGTAGGAGTGCCAAAATAAAAAACAGTGGCTGGTCAAAGGCCAGCAATAGACTGCCAAGCAGGGCGCTTATCATTAAAAATGGCATAATCACGCGCAGCCCTTTGCCGGAGATAAAAGCAAATGAGACGCCCCCATAATGGGGTAAAAACAGCCGCTTTAATCTCAGTAACTGTTGAAAATTTCCAGCTGCAATACGGCGACGACGCTGCCTATCCTGACTGTCGCTTGATTTTTCCAGCTCCAGCGCGTTAATGCTACTTTCATACTCCGCGCGGTAACCGGCAGCAACGATTTTCATCGGTAAAATAAAGTCATCATTGATAGTATCGGCGGCTAATGGCTCAAACAGTGCCCGGCGAAACAGATAAAATGCGCCGTGCGCGCCAAGGGTAGATCCAAGCACGGCTTCGCTGGCTTTGATTTGGCTCTGATAATCCCAATAGGCTTTTTCACCTAGCGAACCCGGTGAAAGTAGGCGGTAATGACCGTTAAGTACGCCTATTTTGGGATCTTTAAAGCGCTCTGCAGCAATTAATAGTGCATCGATTGAAAGCAGTGCTGAGGTATCGCTTAAGGCAACCAGATCGCAACTCAGATCACCAATCAGGCGATTAAGCAGGGCGACTTTACCGCGATTTTCAGTGAAATTAAGTATCGTAATGTCAAGGTGCTGGCATTCTGCTTCTGCTGCGGTTTTTAGCGCAATCGGATAGCTGTCATCAGTACAGCCGTCACAGCTGATAATCACCTGTAAACGGCTGCTCGGGTAGTCGAGTGCTGCCAGATTACGAATTTTTTCAGCAATCCACTGCGCTTCGTTATAGGCGGGGATCACAATCGCTATGGTTGGCAGGGTATTATCTGCTGCTGAGTTTGTGTAATGGCGCGGGCTTGGCTGCGCCGCTTTGCTCGGGTGGCGTTTATTGATAAAGCGTAAAATAAGCGGATAGCCTAGATGATGGTAGAGAACTAAAAATCCGCTGATTAAGGTCAGTAGCGACAAAAGATCACTCATAGCATTCTCCTGCTTGGCTGCGCGAGGCGCGTAAATCAGCATAGGCGTTTGCCATAATGCGCACATCTCCATGTTGCTGTACGTAAGCGCGCGGTTTGCTGTTATTCGTGCTGCGCAGCATTTTTAGCAGGGTCTGGCCCATTATTTGACTGTCGTTGGCGGGAATAAATTTTCCGCTATCGGGACAAAGCGTTTCTTTGGATCCGCCAACATCGGTGACCAAGGTTACAATATTACATGCCTGCGCTTCCAGCGGGGAAAGCGGTAACCCTTCATCTAATGAGGGCAGACAGAATAGATCCAGCGCTTGATAGAAAGTTGGCATGGTATCGAGATGGCCAAGAAAATGTACCCGTTTTTGTAAGCCAAGGTGGGTGACTAATTGTCGTAGCTCACTTTCAATAGAACCACTTCCGGCAAGGGCAAGATGCACAGTTGAGGGCAGTGTAGAAAGTGCATGGAGCAGAATAGCCTGTCCTTTTACCACTTCCATGCGCCCGCTGCAGCCAATAATCTGTGCCTCGCTGGGCAGTTTAAGCTGTGCGCGTGCCGCAAGTTTATTGCCAGGCAGAAAATACTCAGTGTCGATACCGTTGCGGATCACCTTGATCGGCTGCTCATATTGCAGCTGGCTGCGCATACTCTGCGCCACGGTTTGCGCATCGGCAACCAGCAGCGGACGTAGTAGCTTGATGGCGTAACGTTGCAGCATTCGGCGTTTATAAACATTAAGATGCCAGGCATCATGCTCGGTATGTATAAGGTGCTCGACCCCGGCAATACGTGCAGCCAATCCTGCATATAAAAGGGGCCCGATATGGTGGCTATGTATGCTTTGCGCTGAATTTTCTTTGATTACGCGAAGCAATTTTGCCAGCAGTGACAGTGAAATGCCCGGTTGTTTATCAAGAAAAATAAGCTGTTGCTTGTATGGAGCCAGTCTTGGCCATGCTGCCAGTGCACTTTCAAGATCTCCTTCAAGGCTAACAATCAGCATCTTTTCATTGGCCCCTGCAAAAGAGAAGAGATCCAGCGATATGGTTTCTATACCGCCGGGACGCAGATGCTGCACAACTTGGATAACAGTATTCATAAATTTTCTCCTGTACCTGCTTTGATGTAAGGAATACGGCTTAATACCGCAACACCTGTGAGTGCTTCTAATTTATCTCGGAGGCGCAGCTGGGTATCATTAACTTCAAGCATGACCGCAAAGCCGCAGCCGAGAAATAGCCCGCCAAATAAGCCGCCAAGAATAAATAGTAATAGAGGTTTGTTGGTCGGTGCTGTGGGCGTGAATGGGCGATCTATCACCTTGACGCGTTTATCCTGCTCAAAAACCCCGAGTGATGCGGTGATATTGGCTTTTTCAAAACGTAGTAAAATATCGTCATAAAGGTCGCGTTTTATGGACAGCTCACGCTGTAGCTTGGCAAGTTTCCCTGCATTTTGGCCGTAACCAGACATCTGTTTCTGCAATGTAATAATGAGATTTTTTAAACTTTTGATCTCTTCACGCAGGCCATCAACCTTGGCACTGGTCTGCTGCATATTTTCAAGCTGTGAGATTAACAGCGGTTGCTGCTTCGGATTATTGCCAGGCTGGTAATTATTGCCAATAGCCCAGAGTTTTTCGAGACTGACACTCTCATCGCTATTACCAATCAATTGTTGCCGCTCAGCTTCGAGTCGCTGCAGTTTTCTTTGTGCGCCGATAACTAAACTGTGACGTGCGGTATAACGGGTTCTCAGCAGTGCCAGCTCACCTTCAATACGGATGATTTTATCTTCAATAACACCGACAATCGGGTTGGTCTTGGACAGCTGCCGATTGATTCCTCCAAGGCTGCGACTGGCGCCTGCCATTTCTGACTGACGTTCAGCAAGGCGCTCTTGCAGTTTTGCTAATCGCGCAATATTAGTAAGATGCAACTCTGGCAATTCGGTTGCGTATTGATCCATAAATTCAGCTATGGCCTGCTCTGCTTTATCCAATTCAACTTGGCGGCTTTGCAGATGCTCACCTAAAAAGGTACTGGAATCTGTCATTGAAGAGCGCTCTGGCGCAAGCACTTGTTCGACAAATTGTTTGCTGACCGATTGCAGCATCTCCTTCATCCCTTTGGGATCATTGGCATGGTAATCGATACGGATCAGATCTTTGCCAAGCATATTAAAGCTCAATGCAGCAGAAATTCGCTGGATCACGCGATCATGCTCTTCGGGAGTGGTTTGCGCGTTAACTAAACCTCTTTCTTGTGCAACAGCACCTAAAATATGGCGGCTGTGGAGCAAGGTTTTTAGCGCGCCGATCCGTTCTTTGAGCATCGCAGAAACCGCTAAATCTTCCAGAAACGGATTGAGTTTAGCTGTTTCTTGAATCAGCATACTGCTGTGTGAGGTGTAATGCTTAGGGCTTAATGCACTGATTAACAAGCCAAAAATCGGAAAAATAATGATCGGAATAAAAATGGTATAACGGCGTCTCCATGCACCAGAGAGTATTAAATATAAACGCAACTGTAGTGTATTCATAATTTCTCCAGCCAGGCAGCAACCTGAGCTGCACGTGCCGCCCAGCTGTGTTGACGAACTTGATTGCGCAATAAGGGGGTAAATGCAGGCAATGTGCAAAGATGTTCACTGGCACGTAAGGCTTCGACCATCGCGTAGCTGCTATCGGCTGTTTGTACAATGCCTGCCCGCTGGAACTCAGCAACAGCAGGAAAAGAGGTGCTGATAATAGGTCGTCCAGCGGCTAGATATTCACTGAGTTTAAGTGGATTACAGGCGCGGATTTGCGCATTGTCAACAAACGGCAATAGCGCGGCAGTCCAATGCTGACTATATGCGGGGAGCTGATGATGCGGTCGTTCACCGAGTAGGGTGACATTTTTAAAGCGCGTTAAAACACTGATATCAACCACTGTTTTTCCGATAAACACAAAATGCCAATCGGGCATTTTTTTGATGGTTTGCTGCAGTAATTCAAGGTCTAACCAGTGCGAGATACTGCCGTAAAAGCCGGCAATATTACGCCCGTCGTTGGGCAGATCCGCAGCGCGCGCAGCAGGCGTGGAAAAGAGTGAGTAATCGACGCCGTGAGTCAGCAACTGGGTACGCGATGCGGCGCTACGCGCTGCAAGCGGTGCACTTGAGGCGATAATTAGATCTGCTTTTTTATGTAACTCCTGTTCGCGTTGGGCAACGGTGTGGTGATCTACCCCCGCTAAACCACTAAAATCATCACCGCAGTAATAGACCACCGCGGATTCATTTAGTTTACCTATCATATCGACTGCGGTGGGAAGCGATGTCCAAAGGATCGGTGCGTGTAAGTGGGATAGCTTAAGTAATGGTTTGATCTGAGCAAGCAGCAGCTGCACCGCCGCCCAACGTCCCAGTGCGCTGCGTGGAGCAGGAAGGGTCCGCGGGTTTAGGATCTGGAAATTGTTGTTTGAGGTGTATGGTAATGGTATCGCCTGCGCATTAGCTGTTTTGCTGGGCAGTAGTTTTGCGCACAAACGGTTGAGATCGCGCCGCGTCAATCTCGGACGACGCAGGCCGATGGAGTTTATCCAGATAATTTTGCGTGTCTGCGCTAAATGTTTGATTAGATGTTGAGTGCTGCTCGGTAAGCCACCCCAGTCTTCACCAAATACAATCAGATCATGATGCATATTATTTACCCTCGCTGAGCTTAAGTTCTCGGATCACGCGCGCAGGAATGCCGCCAGCCAACACCATAGCGGGAATGTTGCAGGTGACCACACTGCCCGCCGCGATAATGCTGCCGTGACCGATGCGCACTCCAGCGGTAACCGACACACCAGTTGCCAGCCAGACATCTTTTTCTAATATAATTTCGCCGACTTGGCTGTCTGTTTCCGGCTCTCCCTGTGCGCGAGCTTGAGCATCTAATGGATGACCGGGATAGCCTGCCAGTAATGCTCTTCCTGCAATACGCACATTGTCGGCAATCACGACTTTGCTGCCGACGGCAATGGTGGTCATCCAGCCAATATCGACATTATTGCCAATTATCAGGGCTGGTTGAGTTGCTGCGCTACTTCGTCCTGTAAATGTGCTTTGTCCTGAGATACGGCAGTTATCACCTATCTCAATAGAAAGTGGACCACTTATATAGGGTAAACCGCCATAAAGGTTGAGAGGTCGGCCGACTTTATGCACACGTCCCTTAAATAATGGCGTCCAGAAGACAATACGGGTGAAGGTGGAAAACAGGTTGCGTATAAAAACATAAAGCGCATAGAGGGGCGTACATAAAAATTTAGGCGCGGGTAACTCAAAGTTAAGCACCGTTTTGAGTTGAGTAAAGACACTTTTAACCAGTGGGTGGTCACTGTTTTTTAGCCATTGTTTGCTTTGATTTAAGATACTTGTTTTCATTACTGTGTGCTCCACTGTTATTTTACACAAGGAACATTGCAGAGATTAGGCCAAGTTTATATTGTATTTTAAATCAATAGCTTAAGATTTTTTCATGGTTTTCACCGGGGCCGATTAGGCAATCTGCAAATGTTTATTGCAAACGTTTTTTGCAAATTGCAAATTGCCGGTGTACCGATTTAAAGAGCAAGCCATGCTGCGAATAAGTTGAGACTGCTGGTGGCGTAAACACCCTCAACATTCATTGACAGAGTCTTTTTTGCCGAAAAGTAAAGGGTAGCGTGAGCAGTTGCAGATAGTGCGCCGTGGCTAAAAGGGTGATTGCGGCGCTAATGACCACTAAACTTAATTGTCCCAGGTGTGTTATCTGTGTGCCCAGCGCTATCCAAAAAATTGCCAGTGTGGCCAGTTTAAGCAGATCTCGAATGGGGTAATTAAGCGCTAAAAAATATTGGCTTACCTGATAAAACAGTAACAGGCGCAGTGATTGTGCGATTAATAACGACAAGATAATACCCCATACCTGATATTCAGGGGTGAGCAGCAACATACCGGTGATTCCCACTAACGCCGAAAACAGATTAATTATAAACTGGCTGCTTGTGGTTTTACCTGTAAAGCAACCGATATTAAATAGCTCGACCAGTTCTTTTAATAACATAACCAATACCAGCCCTAATGCATATTGACCGGCCTGCGTATAGCTCGCTGGTAGCAGGGCGTTAATCAGTACAGGACAGAGCAAAGCGACTAATGTGGCAATCAAGATCGCCAGTGCGCCGCCCATTGCGCTAAAACGGGCTACTTTTTGCGCGCCGTCACGTTCATTAAGCACTGTAAATCTGCGTGGTGACCACCACATTCCAAAGGGCTGCAGCAACAGGACCATGGCCAGTGCAAATTTTGCGGCGATGCCAAATTCCGCAACATCGGCTAAACTGCTGTGATCGGCTAAAACCCAGCGATCCAACCCATTTAGCGCAAATGCCACCAAACCGCTGGCAACAATCGGCACACTGTAAATTAACGCACGCTGCCCACTTTTCAGATCAAAAGCCAGACCAGTATCACGTATCTGCAAATAGCAGAGTAGCGCTGTTTGCGCAATGGCAGCGATTAATCCGGCTTCTAAAATACCGGCAACGCCTCTTTGTAAAAACAGGAAGATAACCACCAGTACAGCTTGCGTTAACGCGCGGCCGCAACTGGCCAAGAAAAATGGCAGGGCGCGGTTATTCATCCGCAGCCAGCCTAACGGCACGGAAATACAGCCTTCCAATGCCAAAACGGCTAACACCAGACGTACCTCATAAACAGAAGGTGAGCCCGGTATCCATGCACTAATGGTGGGAGCGGCAAACCATCCACAAACAAGTGCGACGACTGCGATTAACTGGGTTAGGGTAAATATTTGCGCGGCAATACGGACCCGTTGTGACTGATTTTTGGCCTGGCCAACAAAGCGAAACAGGGTGTCTTCCATGCCCATGCCGACCAGAATGCTGCCGATAATCGCTAGGCTGCTGATCACTTCCAACCGCCCAAATTCACTGTGGCTTAGTTGCGCGGCAATAAACGGCAGTATTAATAAAGAAACGCCTTTCATCAGCGCAATACTCAGACCATAGAGAAGACTTTGTCGTACGCCGCTACTGAGTTGCAGTGTCATCGATTACCTCCCCAAGGACGTACATGTAAACTGTTATTTTCAATGCACTTTTTTAGGTGGGCATATTGCTGCGCGGCGCGATAGTTTCCTGCAACCTTGCTCGCCTGTTGCCCTATTTTTCTGACTTTCTGCATATCCTTACTCAGTAAAAGCAGCTTTTGCATAAGATCGTCACTGTCGTTGGCCGTGTATTTAATACAGTTAATGTTATCTTTTAAAATATTATCCCAATATGCGCCGTCGGCAGGAATGAGCACGCAATGCCCAGCCGCCAGCGCTTCTAAAATAGATAATCCAAACGGCTCATTTTGGCTGGTGGACACAAATATATTAGCGCTGGCGCGGATCTGATCAAGATTATGGGGATCTTGATGGCAGTGCACAAAGCGCAAATCTTCTGGCAGTTTGCTGACCGGTAAAAGTGTGTCTTGCGGGGTGATATAACAGATATGGCTGATTGGCCGTGCACTTGCCGGTATGTTGCGCAGCGCGGCGAGCAGGGTTTCTAATCCTTTCCATTTTAGTAGCGAGGCGGCCCAAAATACAACCGCTTTGTTTGTTTGGCAAGCTGTCGGCCAGCACTGCTCGCTTAGGCCGTTTTGCATAATATGAAAATGTTTCGGCAGTGTGTGTAGCGAATCTTTGTTCATGCAGCTAAGACTGTTTAATAAGGAATCGCCGCTACTGTGCAGATAATGGACCTGCTCGGCGGCCAATAAGCTGCGGGCAATGCTGCGAGATCGGGCTACCGGACCATGGATAAGCTGAATGAGCTTTATCCCCAATAGCGGTTTTAGCAGATATAGCGATAAATCAACGCCCGGGCCGGATGCACCTAAACCAATATCAATACGCCCGAAACGGATTCGTAACAGCATGATATTCGCAGCAATAAACAGATGACGCAGAAAATAGGCGATACCTTGCTCTTGTCGAGCGAGCCATTTCGGTTGGTAGAGACGCATACGCGTTAATTGTGGCCAGTGCCAGGAAGTGGGATCGGCGCTGAGTACCGTAATACGTATTTTATTCGGATCGAGCAATCGTAATACGCTTTCTGTTGCAACTTTGGATCCGCCGCTAAAGGCGGTAGGGTCGATCACCAGTAGATGCGCTTTACGATCAGTTTTACCCAGCATAAGGCGCTCCTTTTTTGCAAAGGCGTTTGTAGATATTGCTCAGGGATAAGCGCAGGCCACTATTTTTATAGACAATGTTTTTATAACAATTGTTTCCGTTGCTAACCATCTGCTTGTATAACTGCTCAAAGTGGCGCGTATTTTGTTCTATGCTGAAATTTCGTAACACATGCTCACGGCCTGCTTTGCCCATCGCATGGCAGCGCGCCGGGCAAAGGTAGAGTGTGTGGATTGCTTTGCTCAGGGCGTCAACATCTTCGCTGGGCACTAAGGTCCCGCTTTGGCCATCAAGCACAACATCGCTAATACCGCCGATTGCCGGCGCGACAATAGCAAGCTGTGCAATACTGGCTTCCGCTAGCACCAGCCCGAACGCCTCCTCTCTGGCGGCAGAGACAAACAGATCCGCGCTGCCGCGTAGTATAGCGATAACATTCTCCTGTTCACCGAGCAGGGTTACATTTTGCTGGAGGCCGAGGCGTTGAATTTGCTGCTTGAGATTTTTTTTCTCTGGGCCTTCACCGATAATAAGCAGATGAACAGGCAGCTGTTTAGCTCTTAATTGTGCCAGCGCCGCAATAATCAGATCCACCCCCTTGCGCTTAATTAGAGAGCCGACCGTAGCAAGCACAAAATCACCAGGGTTGATTGCTAGTGTTTGGCGTAGATCGCGTTTTTTTTGTGCCAGCAATTTTTGTGTATCGATGCCATTGGCGATCACCTGCATGCGAGCATCCGGCATCTTATCGCGTTGTAATTCACCCAGAACATAACGGCTCACTCCAATTAGCATTGGCACTTGGTGTAATCCCAGCGTTAAGCGATCGCGCAACTGATAAATAGAATGGAGATGACAGATTAAGGGGGTATTTCGTTTACGCGCTGCAAAATTTAGCCATTGGCAGGGCGCAGCACTATTGGCATGAATCAGTTTTATCTGGTGTTTATCAATCAGTTTCAGCGCTTGTTTGACTAAGCCGATAAACGCGGGGAAATCAAAACGGGGGGCTTTCCAGCCGAGCAATAAAGGAAAGTCTGAGCGATAAACTTCGATACCCAGTTTGTGTGCCTGGTCGACCATTATTTGCTGGTTGCACCAAAGCACGGCTGTAAATTTTGCTTTATCAAGATGGGCAAGTAGATCCAGCAGGCAGCGTTCGCTACCGCGGATCCAATTATCTCCGTAATGGGTAAAAAGTATAGAGATTGGTTGAGGATTTATATTTAGCTCTGTCATCACTATTTATCTCCTTATTAATGGAACGTAAGTCAACCATTGCAATTGCAAGCGCCGTTCCATTATTTTAACTACTTGTTTTTAAATGAAATGTAGATTAATTTGGAGGCGGGTGATGTTTTTTTATAGCTGTTTTTACTAACCTGCATTGCATAATGCAATGACAGGATTTGATTTAGCTGTTGTGGGGAAATTAGTTGGCAAATTTTCTGTAGTGGGCGATAAGTTTAGGGATTGCGACCTTGCTGGAAAATTTTTTGTCTATTACCTTTTTTGCCGCAGCTTGAAAGCTTTGTTTGTCTGTCACAGATATTTTTTGCCAATGAACTATCTGTAATGCCAGTTGCTCGATATCTCCCTGCTCGATTAACCAACCGTTGTAATTATGTTGAATTAACTTGTCGAGTGCACCTACGCGAAAGGCTAAAACAGGAATGCCTCTGGCCATCGCTTCGAGTGCTGCCATCGGCAGACCTTCATAGCGGGAAGTGATCACCAGCAAACCTATCTGCGGCCAAACCGCATCCATATTTCTTTGTTGCCCATGAAGATGCAGATTATCTGGGCAATATTCTTTTAACGCATTTAATTGCGGGCCATCGCCATAAAGATGGAAAGGCGTGTCGCTAATACGCTCTGCTAAATAAGCAAAATAATCGGGGCCTTTTTCGCAGCTGACCCGCCCGACAAAAGCAATTTGCTGCCCTGTAGAGTCGTTTAAATGGTTGTTGTTTACAAAATTATCGAACACGTTAACTGTGCCGGGGAGGCGTTTACTAATCTGCGGGCTAACGGCAAACAGATGATCGGCAAAAACAGCGGTTAATCTATCTAAGCGATCATAGAATGCCATTTTTCCGCGGCCAATCTCTCCTGCATGATAGGTGCTAAATACAGGAACATTATTTATCCAAGCGGACAGTCGTCCATAGATACCCGCCTTATAACCATGGGTGTGCAAAAGAGCGGGGCGTTCCTTGCGCAGCTTATGGAAGAGAGTGAGCAGCCCGCCATCTAATGTTGTGTGGGCAATACCCGCTTGCTGTAATTGATCGCGCAGCGGGTGGTGACCATGATCGCTGAGAAAAACAACTAACGGGGCTTCTCCGTGTTCTTGTAACCCATCCGCTAGCTGCAATACGTGTGATTCTATTCCACCCGCTTTACTGCTATCTAAGAGTAACCAAATTTTGTGTTTGCCCATAACGACCTCGTTTTTATTCTGTCTGTGATTATTTACAGCGAGTCTGCTGCCTGTGTGCGTTTTCTATGAAACTGCAATTTTAGTGCCTGTTTTATTTACTAAATCAGCGAACGCTGAGATTCACGGCGAAGCAGGCTATACAGAGATCCTCTGCGTAAGGGAGTGGGTAACGTGGTGATAGTTAGTGTGATTTTTGCAATGCACTGCGCATTGCAGATTGCAAATAGACGACTGCAAATGGGCACATTTAATAAATTTTATATATTCGGATAATTATTTTGGTAAGCGGATAAGCCCACTGTACAAGGCGTTATGATGACATAGCCCATTTTTTAAATTAGCTGGCATAGGAATTGAAATAGAACTTGAAATAGAACTTGAAAAAGTAATTGAGCAATAAAAAATAGCGTGCCAATCAAGGAAGCGTCATCTTTATTCAATCACAGGGAGTCATAATATGTATGGGCTAAATGCGTTAAAGAAGTTTAATCATAAAAAGATGAGGGGAAACAGGTGCACTGCATTTGTCTCTTTGATCTTATTGCTAATGCCGCTGTCAGCTGCCGTTGATGCCGCCCCATTTTCAACCTGTCCCAGTAAAGCCTTTCTATTTCAAGGAAATCCGGTATCGAGTTATGGAGTCAATTTGGTTACCGGAAATTATGAATTGATCCAAGATAATCCGGGGATTGAGGCGAATGTAAATGGCTTGGGCTTCGATCAACAAGACAGGTATTTATATGGTTTTAATACAACGGCTCTGCAAATGGTACGCATGGGCAATGATTTTCAGGTTGAATCACTCAATTTAAGTGGCTTACCAGCAAACATCTCCTTCTATGTAGGCGATGTCGCGAACCATTATTATTATCTATATCGTAAAGGCGTGGGGCTATATAAAGTGGATCTACGCCCACTTGATGAGAATATAAATGCAACGCTTAATGCTCAGTTAGTTAGCAGCAATAGTTCGGTAAATTTAACCGATTTTGCCTTTCATCCGAACAATAATATGCTCTACGGTGTCGATAACGGCAGCGGTATTTTGTATCAAATTGATCCCGATAGTGGCGCCATCTTAGCGCTTGGCGATAGTGGCGAAACGGGCACATTTGGTGCTATGTATTTTGATGTAAATGGCTATTTCTATCTATCACGCAACCAAGATGGACAAATTTATCGTATCGATCTCTCTGCTTTAGACGGTGCAAGTAATGCTGAACAGTTAAGTGGGCTTGATGTGCGTGCCCTTAAATTTGCTGACGGACCGAGCTCCAGCCAAAATGATGGTGCACGCTGTGCCAGTGCGCCATTAATCGATGAAGATACGCTATCAAACATTGATTTTGGCGATGCCCCGAAAAGCTATGCGACCATTTTAGCTGATAATGGCCCGCGTCATTTACTCGATGGGCAGACCTATTTAGGTTTAACCCCACCTGATGGTGACTATGACGGCTATATCGGTGCGGATTCTGATGATAGCAGCAAGGTCAACCCGCAAAGTTATGATGATGAAGACGGTATTAACTTTGTAAGTGCATTAGAGGTTGGTCTAGATTCTGTGGTCAGTGTCTATGCGTCAAATGGCGGTATTTTAAATGCGTGGTTTGATTGGAATGGTGATGGTGATTTTAGTGATGCAGGCGAGCAAAATATTGTCGATCTGACCTTGACGGCGGGTTTTAATAATATAGTGCTACGTGTTCCTGATAATGCGCAGGCAGGTAACAGTTGGAGCCGCTTCCGTTATAGTCAGCAAGGTGGATTAAATTACAGCGGTGGCAGCAGCAGTGGTGAAGTCGAAGATCATGCCATTAGTATTTCTGAATCAGGACTCTCTTATCGCTATTATCCGAGCAAAAACGGTTGGTTGACCTTGGCTTATGAAGATCAATGGCCGATCAGTGATGATTACGATATGAACGATGTGGTGATGCACTACCGCAGCGTTGAAGTGATACGCGATCAAAAACTGGTTCGCATTGATATATATGGGGAATTATTGGCTTTAGGCGGTGATTATCATAATGGTTTTGCACTGCAGTTAGAGAATATCGCGTTAGAAAATGTCAATAAACAGACCCTGCGTTTATTGCATAACAATATTAAGCAGCAATATAGCGGTCAAAACGGTGCAACCACTTACGATATTCTAGAAAGTGGTAATAGTAATGCAGTGATCATGATAAGCCAGGATTTATGGAAACATGCGCTTAGTGTTTGTCACTATTACCGCAGTGAAAAGGGGTGTCCGCAGGCGCAAGTCTTTGACTTTGAAGTTAGCGTGCCGTTAATTAATCCAATGCCGTTAACAGATGTTCCTACGCCGCCTTATGATCCCTTTATTTTCGCAACAGAAGGCTTGTACCACGGTGAAATTTTCAGTGAAGCGCCTGGCCGTGGATTAGAAATTCATCTGGCGGATCATGCGCCAACTGAAAAATTCAACCGTAGCTATTTTCAGCTGGGCGATGACAGCAGCGTTCCTGCTGATAACCGCTATTTCCGTAATGCCAATAATTTACCTTGGGCATTAGAGATCAACGCCGCGTGGCAATGGCCCAGTGAAAGAAAACCTTTGTTGCAGGCGTACCCACATTTTCAAAAATTTGTGGAATCTCAAGGGGCAGAAAAAAGTAATTGGTTTGAGTTTAATCAGGCTGTTACCCAGTACTTATTCTAATCATTTTATATTAAATCTATTATTGAGGTGGGCTATGTTAAATATACTAAAGAAACGATTGAGTTTACTATTTTATACACTGCTGCTTAGCGCTTGCGGCGGCTCTGGTGGCGAGACACAAAGCCCCGTCGTTGTTGATTCAGTTATAGATTCAGCCGTTGAGTCCATATCTACTGAAGAGGCTCCGCTAGCGATCCATGAATTGGTTGCCACGCGAGATTTTAGTTTCACCACAAAAACTGAAATTGAAGTGGAAATTGTCTTAAATGATTATCAAGATCAACGTGCATACGTGTCAATTTACAGTATCTATCAACGCTTGGATTCGGGGCGTTACTACCCGGATTCTGCAAGCAAGGTGATTGACGGGGGACTATTGCAGGGGGAATTTAGACAAGCGTTTATCGGACTCAATAATCAGCAGCACTATCTTGCTGAAGTCTGGCTCTATGATGGCAGTGACCCGCTGCAAAAAGAGCTGTTTCTCAATAACAGCGACTTAACTTGGTGATGGCTTCAGGACCTTCCTGCAGATAAGTATCTTTATTGTTTGCAGATTGAGTAAGAGTCACTCATTCTGCAATTACATTCCCCCCTTTTTCTTGATACCTCAAAGTGTTTTATAAGGACTCCGCTCGGAGATTTATAGCCCATCTCGATCTGCTTATTTTATCAATTTCACTGACCAGATAGTTTACTATTTGTAAAGAAAAGGAGTGCCTTGCCTATTTTCTATTCGCTCTGTACTAAGGAATGCAATATTAGTGACGATTCCCGATGCTATTCACTTTATTTTCTTGCTGAAAGAGAGGCGGGTTGCTAAAGTACGTTTCCTACTTTATTTTTTAGCTATTTTGGAAAATTTTCATGTTTAAAATGTTTCGAGGTATGTTCTCTAACGATCTGTCGATCGATTTAGGAACCGCAAACACACTTATTTATGTAAAAGGACAGGGCATCGTATTAGATGAGCCTTCTGTTGTCGCTATTCGTTTAGATAAAAATGGAGCGGGTAAGAGTGTCGCTGCAGTCGGGCATGATGCAAAACTGATGCTAGGTAAAACACCCGGTAATATTCAAGCTATCAGACCCATGAAAGATGGCGTGATTGCAGATTTTTATATTACCGAGAAAATGCTTCAACATTTTATTAAACAAGTCCATAACAATAGTTTTTTACGGCCTAGCCCACGAGTTTTAGTCTGTGTACCATGCGGATCAACACAAGTGGAGCGCCGTGCAATACGTGAATCAGCTCAAGGGGCTGGAGCACGTGATGTGTTTTTAATCGATGAACCTATGGCTGCTGCTATCGGCGCCGGTATGCCGGTTTCTGAAGCGACAGGTTCGATGGTGGTTGATATTGGTGGCGGGACAACAGAAGTTGCTGTTATTTCTCTCAATGGTATTGTTTATTCGGCTTCCGTACGCATTGGTGGTGATAAATTCGATGAGGCAATCATCAACTATGTGCGCCGCAATTATGGCTGTACTATTGGTGAAGTTACCGCTGAACGTATTAAAAAGAGTATTGCCATTGCTCACCCAATCAATGAAGTTAAAGAGATTGAAGTACGCGGAGTGAATGTTGCTGAGGGTGTTCCACGCAGCTTTACACTTAATAGCAATGAAATTCTAGAAGCGTTACAAGAGCCATTAAGTGGGATTGTTTCAGCTGTAATGCTGGCATTAGAGAAAACCCCACCGGAACTCGCTGCCGATATTGCTGAGCGAGGCATGGTGTTAACGGGTGGCGGTGCGCTATTATGCGAGCTGGATAGACTGCTCTCAGAAGAGTCAGGTATTCCCGTTATCGTCGCGGATGATCCGCTCACCTGTGTTGCTCGTGGGGGCGGCATGGCGTTGGAGATGATTGATACTTACGGTGGCGATCTGTTTAACGACGAGTAATTTAGCGCCTAGTTGCAGGTTACTTTATGAAGCAGCTTGCAATAAACACTTCCCTTATTTAACCGGTAACAATGAAACCTATTTTTACGCGCGGCCCCTCTTTTTTATTAAGGCTATCCATAGTGATAGCCTTTTCGCTTATTTTACTTTTAGGCGACAGTCAATTTAATCTATTTTCCTCGGTGAGGATTTACCTTAACTCTTTGGTTAGTCCTGTCCAATATGCTGCAGACGCACCACATAAATTGTTCAGTGCATTGTCGGAAAATTTAATGACACGGCAAGCTTTAAAAGAGCGTAATCAACAATTAGAAAAAGACAATTTACACCTCAAAGCAGATCGCTTATTACTGACACAATTGCAGAATGAAAATAAACAGTTACGCGATCTGTTAAATTCGCAACGTGTATTTACCAATAAACGCATGGTCGCAGAAGTGATGCGTTTACGCTCAGACCCTTTTACTCACCAATTGCTGATTGATAAAGGGGCATTGGATGGAGTTTACTTAGGGCAACCTGTGATCAATGAGCAAGGTGTTGTCGGGCAGGTTTCTCAGGTAGGTAGTACGACCAGCCGGGTGTTATTAATTGTTGATGCAAGCCACGGTATTCCGGTTCGCGTGCAGCGTAATGATGTTATCGCAATAGTTCATGGTAGTGGCGCTTGGAATAAGTTGAGCGTACCGTTTGTACAAAGCAATGCTGATTTAAAAGAGGGCGATTTATTAGTAACCTCCGGATTAGGCGGGCGTTTTCCAGCGGGTTATCCGGTGGCAACGGTGACCCGTTTTAATTATCAGGAAGGGGCGCTTTATGCACAGGTGACGGCAACACCCGTTGCGCTGTTGGATAGAAGCCGTTATCTATTATTATTGTGGAACGATCACCGATTTAAGGAATCTGATTTATCGCTTGATTCATCGGAGTCCGACGATGTCACTAATCCGTAATTACCGCGTTATTTACAGTACTTTTTTTATCGGGTTAATGTGTGCTATTTTCCCGCTTCCTATCATACTTAATGCATTTCGGCCTGATTGGATGATTCTTGTTATCTTCTATTGGGTATTAGCTTTGCCGCATCGGGTCAGTATTGTGCACGCTTTTATATTAGGTCTATTACAGGATCTATTATTAGGCTCAACATTGGGTATGCATGCATTGGTTTTTTCTATTGTAGCTTATGCGGTGAGTATAAATTACCAACGCATTCGTCGTTTTACGCTTGTGCAAACAACCTTATTAGTAGGGATGTTTATTGTGATTTCTAAATTATCTTTATATATGATTGCATCGAGTATTCAACATATTGTATTACATAGAGATTATTTTTGGTCGATATTCACCTCGATGCTGATTTGGCCTTGGTTTTTTCTGTTTATGCGCTTTGTCCGCATCCATTTTAAGGTTGCTTAAATATGATTTACCTTGCTTCGAATTCCCCGAGACGTGCACAACTCCTTAAGCAAATTGAAATCGAATTTACTGTGCTCAATACCTCTATTGAAGAACAGATAAAAGAAGATGAATCGCCTGAAAATTATGTGCTGCGTTTAGCCCGAGAAAAAGCATCAGCTGGTTTTGCAAGCAGCGCCAAAGATAGACCCGTATTAGGCGCAGATACAGTGGTGATTATTGATCGGCAAATATTGGAAAAGCCCAGCGATCAAAATCATGCAAAAAAAATGTTACAGTTGTTATCGGGCCGTACACATCAAGTTTTTACTGCCATCGCTTTGCTTGACAGTGCATCTTCCAAAACACAACTGGTTAAAACCGATGTCAGCTTTAAAGTATTAAATGAGCAAGAGATAGCGGAGTACTGGTTAAGCGGCGAACCGTTAGATAAAGCTGGCGGTTATGGCATTCAAGGCATTGCGGGCAAGTTTATTACAAATATAAGTGGCAGTTACAGTGCGGTTGTTGGACTCCCTCTGTATGAAACTGATCTGCTTATTAAAGATTTTATAGGAAGATAAAAAATGTCGGTTGAATTATTGATGAATATTACCCCTACCGAAACGCGTGTTGCTTTGGTTGAAGGCGGAATTTTACAAGAACTACATATTGAGCGTCAGGCGACTAAAGGTATTGTCGGAAATATTTACAAAGGTAAAGTGAGTCGTGTATTGCCTGGAATGCAGGCCGCTTTTATTGATATTGGTTTGGAAAAAGCGGCTTTTTTACATGCCTCTGATATTGTTCCTCATACTGAATGTGTTGCCCAGACAGAGAAAGTAAAGTTTAAAGTCGCTGATATTTCTGAATTAGTCCGTCAGGGACAAGATATTATGGTGCAGGTGGTTAAAGATCCGCTCGGTACTAAAGGCGCGCGATTAACCACGGATATTACCGTACCTTCCCGTTATTTAGTCTTTATGCCGGGTAGTGAACATGTTGGCGTGTCGCAACGCATCGATAGTGCCGAAGAACGCGAGCGGTTAAAAACCATCACACAAAGTTGTGTGGATGATTTAGGCGGTTTTATTATTCGCACGGCTGCCGAAGGTGCCCCTGAAAATGAGTTAATTCACGATGCCGCTTTTCTGCAGCGTGTCTGGCGTAAAGTATTAACTCGTCGCCAACGTACTAAAACAAAAGAGAAATTACTGTATCGAGATTTAGGTTTG
Organism: Psychromonas sp.; assembly: GCF_047632995.1. Taxonomy (GTDB): domain Bacteria; phylum Pseudomonadota; class Gammaproteobacteria; order Enterobacterales; family Psychromonadaceae; genus Psychromonas. Next base: position 49,227 of record NZ_JBLIEK010000004.1, on the reverse strand, counting down.
GCATTTCGTATTTTGAGGGATTTTGTCGGCACTGAAATTGATCGTGTGCGTATTGATTCAAAATTAACATTTGCTGATCTTAAAGTGTTCACCCATGAATTTGTCCCCGAACTGGAAGATAACATTGAGTATTACTCAGGTAAGAGTCCGATCTTTGATCTCTTCGATGTTGAAAATGAAGTGCAGCGCGCACTGGAGCGGAAAGTGGAGCTTAAATCCGGTGGCTATCTGATTATTGACCAAACGGAAGCTATGACTACCGTTGATATTAATACCGGCGCTTTTGTTGGTCACCGCAATCTCGAAGAAACCATTTTCAATACTAATATCGAAGCGACACTGGCGATTGCACGTCAGTTGCGCTTACGCAATTTAGGCGGCATTATTATTCTTGATTTTATTGATATGAAATCCAATGAACACAAACGCCGCGTGTTCACCAGCTTAGAGCAAGCCTTAGCAAAAGATCGCGTTAAAACAAATATTAACGACTTTTCGCCATTAGGCTTGATTGAAATGACGCGCAAGCGAACCCAAGAAAGTTTGGAACATATATTCTGCACTGATTGTGAGCAGTGTAACGGTCGCGGTTATGTAAAAACAGTGGAAACTGTATGTTATGAAGTGCTGCGTGAACTGTTACGTGTCAAACGTGCTTATGATGTCGACCGATTTGTTGTTTATACAGCGCCAGCAGTTGCTGAGGCGCTGCAGGGTGACGAGTCTCATAGTTTGGGAGAACTAATTTTGTTTATGTCAAAACAGGTTGAAATCCATGCTGAGCCGTTGTACGGGCAAGAGCAGTTTGATGTCATTATGATGTAATTGGACTGATAGTTGAAACATTTTACGTGTAAATGGCTGAAACGCTTTTCTGTATTGATTGCAATCAAGCTATTTATTATTGCCACTTGCTTAACCTTATTGCGTATCCTTTTTGTTAGCATTGCAGACTACAAAGAAGATTTAACAACCTGGTTAGCAAGTGAATACAATATCAATTTATCAGTTGAACATATTTCTGCGGGTGTTGATTTCTCCGGGCTTATCTTAACCTTGGATGATGTTGAGCTGGTCGACTCCGCTGATCTTCCTTTTCAGCTGCAACTTGATTATCTATTCCTACATCTTGATTTCTGGAATTCGGTCAAAGAGCAAAATCTAAGTTTTACGCGTATCTCCTTGCAAGGAGTGGATGTAACCGTAAAAAAATCGAATCCACAAAGAAAAAAATCTGAGCAAGCCCTGCTTACCATCGATGCATTGCAGCGCATTTTTTTAGATCAGTTTGATAAATTATCGGTTAAAGAGAGCCGCATTCATTTCAATGACCACCTAGGCAATAAAAAAACGATTTTTATAGAAAAATTACGTTGGTTAAATAATGATGATTATCACCAAGGTATCGGTAGTGCATCACTGGTGAATGGTTTGCGGGATAACTCGTTAGCGTTTGTGGTCAAGCTCTTAGGGGAGCGGGGAAACCAAGATGATCCTATTAAGGGTGCACTCTATATAGAGGCTGACAATCTCAATATCACTAATTATTTAACTGCGCATGTTAACCCAAATGCGCAGATACTCGATGCAGTGTTAGGTTTTCAGGTGTGGGCCGAATTTTCATTAGCTAAATTAGATCAGGTTCAGATTGCTTTAAATGACAGCAAACTGGCATGGTCGCAGTCCAATAAACTGTATAACTGGCAATTGAACAGTGGATTATTACAATTTAGTAATAGTGAGCAGGGCTGGTTATTCGACAGTTATTATCTTGATATTGAAAAAAACCATGAGAAATTAAAAGGGTTAGCACTGTCCGGCTCAGGCACGAGCGATAAGGGGGCTTTTGATTTTACGGCGCTAAATTTAAAGGATTTACTGCCCTTTTATCTATTAACAAGTGAATTAACACAAACGCAGACCACTTCATTACAAGCCTTTGATTTGGATGCAGATATAAAACGCTTTGCAGTGACTAAAAATAACGATCATAAATTGCAATTTAATGCGTTGTTAAATGCGTTTAAAAACAGACCGGACGGCGCCGTTCCGGGGCTCAGTAATGCCAATATTGAGTTAAGTGGCAATGCGACTCAAGGCGAGATAAAAATAGAACTGCCCAAGCAGAAAATCTATTTTGATGGGCAATTTAGCCGTGCAATGCCGGTTGAATCGGGAGATATTGAACTAAACTGGTTAGAGACCTCAAAGGGGCTTAAGCTGTTTAGTGACCACAGCCTGTTAAGCACCAGCGACATTGATACCAACACCCGTTTTTCATTGTTGTTCCCCAATAAGCAGGCTAAAAATCAAAGTCCGTTTTTAAGTCTTTACAGTTACGCCTCGCTTAATGATGCTGGTAAAGCGCAGTATTATTTCCCTATTCAGGCGATGGGCGATAAGGTTTTTGGTTATCTTGAGCCAACCCTGAAGGCCGGAAAGGTAACAGGCGCGCAAATATTATGGTATGGCGCATTTAACCATTATCCCTACAATGATCACGATGGTATTTTCCAAGCTAAGGTGCCACTGCGCGGTGCGCAGTATGATTTTTATGGGCAGTGGCAAGGGTTAACCGGGTTAGATTTAGATCTGTTATTTGAAAATGACGGTCTGACTATGGAGTCACTTGACGCATCACTAGGTGAAGTGAAAGTACAAAAACTGAGTGCAAAAATAGATCATCTTAACCCGGATGGGATACTCACTATCAATGCGGATATTAGCGAAGATGCACAAAAAATAAGTGACTATTTAAAGGCCTCCCCACTTAAAGAAAGTGTGGGTAATGCACTGAACGTCATTAATCTGCATAATCAATTATCAGGCCAATTAGCGTTAACCATACCCTTTAATAGCGCGCACCAGCAAACAGAGACAGTCGGCGCCGTGACCTTGTCGGGCAATAATATCGATATCAAATTAGCGGACAATATCGTCTTACCCCTAAAAAAAGCGCGCGGTGAATTTGCTTTTATAAATGGCGATATAGTAGCAAAAAACATAAACGCACGCTTATTTGATCAAAATATACAATTCTCTTTTGATAGCACAGCTAAAAAACAAAGCTATCAGGTTAACGTGGATATGACGGGGCGCTGGAAGCTGGATCCCTTAAAGCGTACTTTACCTGCATTAAAACCTCTCCAATTATCGGGTATTTTAGACTGGACGGGAGAGGTTGATTTTGAATATAGTTTTGCGGGTGGCTATCAATATAAGCTTGTTTTAAACTCAGCGACACAGGGAATAAGCAGTCAACTTCCCGCGCCATTTAATAAAAATCTACTGCAATCATGGCCGAGTAATATTTTAGTTTCCGGCTCTCAGCAGAGCAGTACGTTTACCGTTAATATAAAAGATAAGTTAAATTTAACCGGTGAGCTTAATTACCAAGATAAAAAGCAAACTATTCCCTATTTTACTCTGAATGTGGGAGCCGGACGCGTTACCGCTGTTGACAGTCGCAAGCATATTATTAATATTAATTTAGAACAGCTTAATATTACAGATTGGTATGAACAATGGGATAAATTTCGTGCGCTGAAAAAGGGAACGGCAGAAAATCTTAATTATCTTCCTATTGAACTGGATCAGATCATTGTGGATATCAAGCATGCAACATTTTTTGAGCAACCATTGAGCGCGCTAAAAGTGAATGCCATTAACGATAAACAAAAATGGTCTGCAGCTATCGACTCTGATAATTTGCAGGGCGCTCTTGAATACCGTTTCGGCGTGCCGGTGCGCCTTGATTTTGACATCAAAAAAATTAATTTTAAAGCAATGGATCTTTCCACACTTAATTCTCAGCGCACAGCTGTTATCAGTGAAGAGATACAGCAAAGTGATAATTTGATCGAAGATTATCCTGAAATCTTTGCTGAATGTGCCACATGCATTTTTGGTGATTTCGACTTTTCACCACTCGAGCTGCACCTTTATCCAACTAAAAGCAGGCTTGCTATTGATTATATTAAGATTGGAACAGAAAATGAATTTACGCATATCTCAGGGGGGTGGGATCAGCGTCGTACTAATATGATTATTGATTCGCTTGCAGACGAACATAATAGTCTGGTGAGTAGGTTAGGTTTCGTCAGTCCTGTTGTTCATCAAAACGCGGAATTTAGCGGTGCTTTTAATTGGATAGGCGCACCCTGGCAGTTTAACTACGGCTCTTTAAACGGCGATTTTTCTGCACTTTTAAAAAATGGTTCAATCACAGAGGTCAGTGATAATGGGGCACGTTTGTTGAGTATCTTCAGTCTTGATGGTATTCGCCGCTCGCTGAATCTTGAGTTTGGTAATGTTTTTGCGAAAGGTTTTAATTTTAATGAACTTACATTCTCTGCGAAAATAACCGACGGTGTTATTAAAAATGATGATTTTTATTTAAACGGCTCGGCAGGTAAAATTGTTGGTAACGGTCTGGTTGATTTAGCAAACAACGAGACTAATTATAAATTTAGTTACAGCCCGGCGGTAACCTCGAGCTTACCTGTATTGACCGCCTTTGCAATTAACCCTCTGACGGGGGCTGCAGTATTACTGTTGTCAAAAATAATAGAGCCAGTTGTTGAGACGGTTATTCGGGTCGATTTCTCTGTAAAAGGTCCCCTTAATGAACCAGAGATAAAGTTAATCAACAGGCAAAGTGGTAAGGTCAAACTGCAAAATAGTGAAGTGCTTGAGACCATTAACGGTCAACAGTTAAACAGCGAGTACGGGAGCCCAGATGGTTTATAATTTAGCCGCTATTCAGATGGTCAGTGTTAGCTCACCGGAAATCAATTTATCTTGTATAAAAAAGTTGCTGGAAAAGTTGTCACCGGTTGCAAATCAGTTGGTTTTACTACCTGAAAATGCGCTCAGTTTTTCAGATAAATCGGGTTATTTATCATTAGCTGAAAATTTGGGAGAGGGCTATTATCAGACGCAGTTAGGGCTTTTAGCTAAACAGCACCAATGTTATCTGGTATGTGGTAGTTTCCCGATTAAAATCCGGCAAAGCGCTAAGATTTTCAGCACAAGTTTAGTGTTTTCACCGCAGGGTAAATTAATCAGCCACTATCATAAAATCCACCTGTTTGATGCGCTGTTGAGTGATCAAAAAGGGCGCTATAAAGAATCTGATACATTTATGGCAGGCGATGAGATTCAACTGTTTGATTATCAGATGGGGAGTGAGTCTGTTAAAGTGGGTCTGGCTATCTGTTACGATTTACGTTTTCCCGCTCTATTTCAAATGTTGCGTGCAAAAGGCGCTGATATTATTTTATTGCCTGCCGCTTTTACTAAAGTAACAGGAGCAGGACATTGGTTTCCCTTATTGCAGGCGCGTGCAATTGAAAATCAGTGTTATATTATTGCCGCTAACCAGGGTGGCTTACACCCGTGCGGGCGAGAAACATATGGTCATTCGGTGATTATTTCTCCGTGGGGCGAGCTGCTTAGCCAGCTGGAATTGGGAGAAGGCGTTGTTCAGGCGTCCTTTGATAAACAGTTCCTTGAGCGCATTCGCCTGCAAATGCCTGTCACATCGCACAACCGTTTTAGCAATTCATTAGTTAAGTGAGTTAGTCTGTTTTTTTAAAAAAGTTTAAAGGAAATATGCATGTCTTTCGATCAAGTTTGTGAACGATTTTTAGCTCCGGCGCAGTTACAGATTAGCGATCTGGAATCGCAACTCGGGCACATCTGTACGCCGCAAATAGATTATGCGGATTTCTATTTTCAATCAAGCCGTCAAGAGTCTTGGCTATTGGAAGACGGTATCGTTAAAGATGGCAGTTACAATATTGAAAAAGGAGTGGGCATTCGTGCGATCTCGGGTGAAAAAACCGGTTTTGCTTATGCTGATCAGATCTCTGCAAAAGCGATTAGTGAAGCTGCAAATGCAGCGCGAAGTATCGTTAAAAGTGGTCAAGAAAGAGAGATTAAACTGCTTTTACCTAAATCTGCACCGCTAATTTATGGACACTCAGATCCGCTCAACAGTTTATCGCAAGATAGTAAAATAGCGCTTTTAAAAGAAGTAGATATTTTTGCTAGGACACTTGATCCTATGGTCTGTGAAGTAACGGTTTCTTTAAATGCAGTGTATGAAGAGATTTTAGTGGCAGCGAGTGACGGTACATTCGCGACCGATATTCGCCCGCTGGTACGTTTTAGCTGCTCAGTACTGATCGAAAAAAATGGCAAACGGGAACGCGGTAGTGCCGGTGGTGGCGGGCGCTTTGATCTAGATTATTTCACCGATACCCGCGAAGGAGAGGCTAAGGCATTTTCTTATGCGCGAGAAGCCGTGCGCCAAGCCGCGGTTAATATTGATGCTATCGATGCACCGGCGGGATCAATGCCTGTTATTTTGGGGGCCGGCTGGCCGGGCGTTTTATTGCATGAGGCAGTTGGGCACGGCTTAGAGGGAGACTTTAACCGTAAAGGCTCATCAGCGTATTCAGGTTGCATCGGACAGAAAGTCGCATCAAAGCATTGCACTATTATTGATGACGGAACAATTAAAGATCGCCGTGGCTCTCTCAATATTGATGATGAAGGCACAAAAGGGCAACGTAATGTCTTAATTGAAAACGGTGTTTTAAAAGGTTATATGCAAGATAAATTGAACGCACGTTTAATGGGGGTTGCCTCTACGGGTAACGCTCGCCGCGAATCTTATGCACATTTGCCGATGCCTCGCATGACTAATACCTTTATGCTCAACGGCGATAGCGAACATGATGAATTAATCGCGAGCGTTAAAAAAGGTATTTACGCACCAAACTTTGGCGGCGGGCAGGTTGATATCACTTCAGGTAAATTTGTTTTCTCCGCCTCTGAAGCGTATCTCATTGAAGACGGTAAAATCACTGCACCGATAAAAGGCGCGACATTAATAGGTAATGGTTTTGACGCGATGAAGCAGATTTCTATGGTTGCTAATAATATGTGTCTTGATCCCGGTGTCGGTGTGTGCGGTAAAGAAGGGCAGAGTATCCCCGTTGGTGTGGGCCAGCCATCATTGAAAATCGATCAGCTTACTGTTGGCGGGACTAAATAAGTATTCCTTTTCATATAAAGCCTGTTCACTGTCCAGAGCAGGTTAAAGTTCCTCTAAATCCGATCCTGCTGAGTATTAAGTACTGAAATCAATGCAAATGGATTGACCAAAAAATAGAAGGGTGAAAAAAAAAAGTGTCTGGATAGACACTTTTATAGAAATATTTCAGTAAAGCGGAACCCACTTAAAAAATATTAGTTTGCAGGATCGGCTTTTAGATCCGTACTGCCTTCGGTAGTAAATACATCAACACCAAATTTGGCGCGTGAGTAAGAGTGATCAAGACCACCTAGATCTTTTGAGTTGCCCATATGCACAATAAATTTGAACTCTTTCCAGTTAGCATCTTTTAAAGGCACAACATAATAAGCACCGTATTTTGCTGAAACACCTGTTAGAGGATATGCATCATACCAGCTTGTTGCTTCTTTGATGTCGCCAGACCAAAGGTGTAGGCCCCAATCTGTATATTCGTTATCAGCACGTTTGTAGTAAATAACCGCTTCAGTTGGACCTGGTGTGTATAGGCCTGGAATTGTGTTTGCAGCTGAAGTTTCTTCCATAGCAACTTCTTCTGTTGCTGGCTCATCAGCTACTGGCGTTGAAGTACAACCCACTACCGCGATAGCTGTAAAAGCTGCCAGTAAATGTCTAAATTTCATAAAATATCCTTATTGTTTTGTTTATAGTTTTATTGTTATGCAAAGAACTTAGAAGAACATAAGCTTATCTGGTAAGCGGTCTGTTCCTGACTAGTTCGATAATTTACCTAAAGGTAAAAATATAGATTTTTTTCCTTAGATAGAGTTAGGATAATTCAAAGTAGCATTTGATACAAAGCAAGCGTCATTAATTTTTTTGAAATAGTGATCGAAGGTTCGTTTTTTACGATTTAAAATTATGAAACAGCCTATTTTTGAGCAGGTTAGCAGATTATATTGAGATTCACTCTGCGAAGATTTGTTATTGCAGGAAATGTTTTTGAGTATTAATGAACTGACAGTCAACTGCAGCGTTTAAATCACAATAAAGCGACTTAACAAAGTGGCTTTATTGTATGCATCAAATTAATTGTTACTGGTTAAAGTTTCAATATCAACAAGAGACTGAGTAAATTCAGGCAGATCAATCTCTAGGTCATTATCTTCCCCAAGCCAGTTAATGCCGATAACAATGTTATCTTCGATTAGATCGTCAACCCAGAATTCAAGCCACTCAGCCAGTGTGATTGCGCTCGGAGTGTAATCTTTCCACTCTTCAGTGCAATGCTGCTCAGCAAGTTCTGCAGTAGACCAGAGTGGCATTACTTCTGTTTCTTCATAGTTCAGAGAGTCGAGTACAACCCAATCTTCACTTTTTTTATCTTGCAGTGCCCAAAATAGTTGCGTTGGTTTCACTTCGGCTAAAAATGTAACCAGTGTTTGATTGTTATCTTCCATTATGTCTCTCATCTAAGTTGATTTTATGTTTGCAGTATACTGAGTTATATCCGAATTGATAGCTTGTAGTGGCTACATGTTTTGCTGATGGATCTTCTTAAGATCCGCGTTTATAAAAATAAAAACATTATTTTCAGATAAACTTACGGCAAGCTTAATGCCGCCACTATTTGTCATGATCCGCAACAAAGAGCGACGGGGTAATATAAGGTACAGTTGGCTCCGTTGTCGTCTTATGCCGTGTGATTTTTATCGTTTATGAAAATAAAATATCAGTGTGCAATGAAAATTAAAATGCGTGAGCAGTAGGTAAATTTAATAATGATCAATAAGCTATCCAAATGGGTAAAGCTGGGAGGATTCTCTTTAGCTATGTTAGCCGGTTGCGTGAATGCGATTGGCTTATTGGGTTTTAGTCATCAAGCCGTTTCCCATGTTACTGGAACCGTATCGCTATTAAGTTTAGCCATTATTAATAATGAGTTATCAGTGGCGTCACATCTTTTTTTTATTATAATCAGTTTTACACTTGGTGCCATATTGAGTGGTTTGTTAATTGCAAACAGTGCATTTAAAGTAGGTAAAAGATATGGGTTTGCTCTGTTTATAGAGGGCGTGTTTATCTATCTGGCGATGCATTATTTAAATAGCAGTTCCCATATTGGCCATTATTGGGTTTCTGCGGCATGCGGTTTGCAAAATGCGATGATTTCGACCTATAGCGGGGCCTTAATAAGAACGACCCATATGTCAGGACTTTTTACGGATATAGGCGTTATGATAGGCAGCTATTTTCGCGGTCTCCCGATAGATATCAAAAGATTAAATTTGTATCTGCTATTAATTATTGGTTTTATGTTTGGCGGCGTTATTGGCTCGCTCACTTATAATAGCTATCAATTTACAGCGTTACTGCTTCCGTCTCTATTTTCAATCTGCTTGGCAATTATTTATTGGGTCTATCTATATACCCAAGCTACTTCAAGATGCAGGAATCAGCAAGTCGATAAATGATGAGATTCTAGGCAGAAGGTTGATGATCTAGTCATTCTAAATCAAAACCTGCTAACAACGAAGATTATCGTTGATCGCCTTGCCCGAAGGGAGTTTCACCCGAAAGCTAGCACTGCGTTATAACACTTGAAAAGGGAATAACCATTCTCAGCATGTTATGCCTTGTTCTAGCATCCGGGTGAAGCTCTGAATCTGCATCTTGAAGTAGTTTGGGTATACACACTCTATAAAGAAAAAAAGAGGCATACTTAATGAATGTCTCTTTTTTTTAAGATTGTAGAGCTAAGCTTATAAACAAAATGTTTTTAAATAGGCAAACAACTCTTTAGCTGCTTTTGCCGGTTTTTCTTCTTTTTTCTCTTTATTTGCTTGGCGTACTAAGTGACGTAACTTTTGACGTTCAATGAGCGGGAATTGTTCTATTAGCTCATTAATTTTAGGATCGCCTTGCTCAATTAAAGTATCACGCACTGCTTCTAACTTTTGCGAAGCATGAGTCAGTTGCTGATGCTTATTATTAAGCTTATCAATCGCAGCGGTAATTAATTCGATCTCTTCATTACGCAATACTTTGCCAATAAATTGGATTTGTCGGCGCAGCGCTTCATGTTTTCCGCTTATTTTATGTGCCACCGCAATTGCATTGAAAAGTAATTCGCTACCCGGTATTTTTGTCAACTGCTTGTTATTTAACTCAAGTAATTGGCGGCCGATTACTTTAAACACTTCGGCTTCACGTTTGATTTGTGATTTACTGATTTCATCTTCAGCAACTGGTTCTGCATTTTTGGTCATAGGGTTCTTTTCAATTACGTTTTAAGGGATGTTGCTCAATTACTTGGAAGTATTTTTACAAGTGGTTTGAGTATAATTGCGTACATCATAACATCTTCAGAAGAAGCTTACCTTAAAGCATGTTATTCTTTATTACTCAAAATTAAATTTTATCTCAGTGGTGTGTTACTTATGATTGAACAGAAAAAAGAACTCGAATATGCTGTTAATGAAGCGTTAACTATTGCAAAACAGCTGGGCGTAGACCAAGCAGAAGTCGCATTAGGTAAAACATCGGGTATTTCTGTTAATACACGGTTAGGCGAAGTTGAGAATATTGAATTTAATAACGATGGCGGAATGGGGATCAGTGTTTACATTAATCAATGTAAGGGGAGTGCCTCTACCGCAGATTTAAGTTTACAGGCGATTGAGTCGACGGTTAAAGCTGCTGTCGATATTGCCAAATATACTTGTAAAGATATTTTTTCCGGGTTATTGGATGAGCGTTGTTTAGAAAAAAATCCCTTGGACTTAGATCTGTATCATCCAAGTAAACAGAGTACGGAAGCGCTATTGGCACTTGCAAAAGAGTGCGAAAATATTGCGCTCGAGAGCGATAAACGCATTGTTAATTCTGACGGAGCACAGGTTAATAGCCATTCCAATATGACAGTTTACGGCAATACACACGGTTTTCTACACAGTTATGCAAGCAGTCGCCACAGTTTAAGTTGTATCTTAATTGCTCAGCAAGGTGCGCAGATGCAGCGTGATCACAGCTATACAAGCGGCCGTGATATGGCGGAACTGTTTTCGCCGCAATGGGTCGCAGATGATGCGGTAAAACGCACAGTGCAACGTTTAGGTGCGACTAAAATAAAAACGCAGCAGGCACCTGTTATTTTTTCAGCAGAGGTGGCAAGTGGTTTGTTTGGTCATTTAGCTGGCGCAATTAGTGGTACAAACTTATATAAAAAATCCAGTTTTTTACTGGACAGCTTAGATAAGCAAATATTTCCAGATTGGTTCGAGATTTCTGAGAAGCCTCATCTGCGCAAAGGAATTGCCAGTGCCCCCTTCGATCAAGAAGGCGGTAAAACAATAACCCGTAATATTGTTGAAAATGGCGTGCTGCAAACTTACTTATTAACCGGTTATGCCGCGCGAAAATTAAATATGCAAAGCACAGGACATGCCGGTGGTATTCATAACTGGTTTGTGAAGACCGGCTGTTTAGATTTGCCTAGCTTATTTAAAGAGATGGGCAGCGGATTATTTGTCACAGAGTTAATGGGGCAAGGGGTGAATTTGGTTACAGGTGATTATTCCCGTGGCGCAGCAGGTTTCTGGATTGAAAATGGTGTGATTGCTTATCCTGTACATGAAATCACTATTGCGGGTAACTTAAAAGAGATGTTTATGAATATCGAGGCTATCGCAAACGATATTGATCCGCGTAGCAGCCTTAAAACCGGATCTGTTTTAATTAAGCAGATGAAAATTGCCGGTGAGTAACAGATATTCGTTTGATTATTGGGGCTGTTTTTCGTACTAGCGGCTTTAATCCAGAGAGAGCTATGTTAGCGGACATAGCTTTCTACCTAACACATCATTAGGCCGAGAGCATTTCAAAACGCGCATCATCCTTTGCTGCTAATACATTACTCAGATTACTTTCCCGGCTCTTTAATTCCAGTACGTTAATTCTCTTCTCTATAATATCTAGCCTGACACCTGTTTGAAAAGGCGTTATTTCTGCTCAATAATAAAAGCATTGGGGTAGTCGAGTTGTATTTTTTTGAGTAAATTATCTGCCTGCAATTGGTTGGTAAAAGGGCCTAAGCGCAACTTGTAATGATTGTTATCTTGCACCTGTAAGCTTTTTACTTGATAAGTTGCGCTGAGTTTTTTACCTAATTGATTGGCTTTTTCAGGTAATGAGGTGACCAAATATTGGATATAGTAAATACCAGTAAAGTGTTCGTCTTGCTGCTTTTTGTTTTTAAAATGTAATAATTTTATTTTTACTCTTGCCGTGCCGGCCTTTAGCATATCCAGTTTTTTTGCAGCGGCATAAGAAAGGTCGACGATTCGGCCTGAGTGAAAAGGCCCGCGATCATTAACGCGGACAATAATCTGCTTATTGTTTTCTAAATTGGTTACTTGTATGTAACTCGGCAAAGGCAAGTTTTTGTGGGCGGCGCTCATGGCAAACATATTGTAACGCTCGCCATTGGAGGTTAAGTGGCCGTGAAATTTATTACCGTACCAAGACGCGTTGCCTGTCTCTGTGAATTCAGTAATATCTGAGAACACCTTATAATCAATGCCCCGTACCCTGTAATTTTTATTGCCACCGCGAGAATAAGGTTCATAACGTGGATTGGCATCCTCAACATTCTCTAATGGCGGTATATCTGATGGGCTATGGTCATCTTTTATTTTATAACGACTAGTAGATGTACTGCAGCCAGTGACTAAAAAACTAAGCAGTAGTAGCGCTACTATATTGAATTTATTCATCACTCTTCTTATTTAATATTAAAACGTTTATGGGTATTTATTGACATTAACACCCCGAAACCTGCTAATAAGGTTACAATTGACGTTCCACCATAGCTTATTAATGGCAGAGGAACACCTACAACAGGTAACAAACCACTCACCATACCGATATTAACAAAGACATAAACAAAGAAAGTTAAGGTGATCGAACCTGCAACCAAACGGGTGAAAGCATCTTGTGCCTGATTGGCAATCCACAAACCACGGCCAATAATAAACAGATAGATAGTAAGCAATAGCAAAATACCAGCAAAACCAAACTCTTCGGAAAAAACGGAAAAGATAAAATCGGTATGGCGTTCGGGTAAAAATTCGAGTTGTGATTGTGTGCCCGCTAACCAACCTTTACCCCATAGCCCACCCGAGCCAATGGCAATTTTTGACTGAATAATATGGTAGCCAGTACCAAGCGGATCCGCTTCAGGATTGATTAAGGTTAGCACCCGTCCGCGTTGGTAATCATGCATTAAATAAAACCACAGAACGGGTATAAATGCCAGTATGGCAGTGACCGATAAAGCGATATAACGCCATGAAATTCCGGATAGAAAAAGCACAAACAGTCCGGACGAGGCAATTAATATCGCAGTCCCTAAATCAGGCTGTTTAGCAATTAAGAGGGTCGGAAGGATAACAATGATTAACGCTATAAAGGTGTTTTTTAAGCGTGGAGGTAGGTTATATTGGCTGATATAGTAGGCAACCATCAGTGGCATAATCAGCTTCATTATTTCTGAGGGTTGAAATCGGGTAAAACCTAGATCTAACCAGCGCTGTGCACCTTTGCCTATATGGCCAAAAATTAACACGGCCACTAAAAGTAATAAACAGATAATAAAGATAGCCGGTGTCCAGCGACGGTATGTTTCTGGGGAAACTTGTGCCAGTATTATCATCGTAGTAAGGGCAATAGCGAGGCGAATAAGCTGTTTAATTACCATCTCATAACCCGCGACAGAGTAGAGCACGGTGAGACTCAATCCCATTAATAAACAGATACCCAATAACAATAGCGGGTCAATATGTAAGCGGTAGAAAATACTTTTTTGTGCGTGTGTGCTGACCATATTTAAAAGCCTAGTGGTTTAACAGTTGAAGTCTGGGATAATTTATCAAAATATAGATCGAACATTTCGCGAATCATTGGCGCTGCATTGCTGCTGCCTCCTCCTGCATTTTCTAAAACAACCGTGGCCACTATTTCGGGTGATTTAAACGGGGCGAATGCGACAAACATAGCGTTATCACGATGCCGTTCTTTCATTTCACTGGCATTATATTTTTCATCTTCTTTGATACTCACTACTTGCGCAGTACCTGATTTTCCGGCAACCGTGTAAGAGGTATTAGCAAACGCTCTATGTGCAGTACCGCTTCTTTTGCTGGTAACGCCAAGCATAGATTCCAGTGCGATATCCCAGTAATGGTCATCTTCTAACTGTATTGGCGCTTTTGATTCATGCACCGGTGAAAAAGATCCGCCGGCTGAAATGACCGACTGTAGAATCCTGGGTTCAATAATCTTTCCGCGACGCGCTAAAATTGCGGTTGCTTTGGTTAATTGAATGGGCGTGGTTGTCCAGTAACCTTGGCCGATCCCCACTGAGATAGTATCACCATCATACCAAGGTGCCCTAAAACGTTGTTTTTTCCATTCGCGCGAGGGCATAATTGCTTTCGTCTCTTCACCTATGTCTAAACCGCTATAATTGCCAAAGCCAAACGTTTTCATAAACGGGCTGATTCTATCAATACCCACGTGATAGGCGGTATCGTAAAAAAAGGTATCGCAGCTTTCCACTATGGCACGCCTGACATCAACTTTACCATGACCCCAATGTTTCCAGTCTCTAAAGCGGCGGTTTGAACCAGGCACTATCCACCAACCGGGATCATTGATGATTGTTGATTCAGTGATCACTTTACTGTTTAACGCCAGTAATGCCATCTGTGGTTTGATGGTTGAAGCGGGCGGATAGCGACCTTGTGTCGCCCGGTTAATCAGAGGACGATCTTTGGATTGGAGAAGCCTCTGATATTGTTTACGACTGATCCCCTGCACAAAAAGATTGGGATCATAACTTGGATTTGAGATTAAGGTTAAAATACCGCCCGTTTTAGCGTCCAATACAATGATAGTACCGCGAAGGTCACCCAGTAGTTGCTGCGCCTTGAGCTGTAATTTAATATCAATATTTAATTTGAGATCTTTGCCCGGCACCGGCGGAGTGAAATTAAGGGTACGGATCACTTTCCCCCAGCTATCGACCTCAACTTGGCGTTGTCCGGGTTGTCCGTGTAATAACTCTTCATAATATTTTTCGATACCTAATTTGCCAATATAATGGGTACCCCGATAACGTGCAGTTTCTCCTTGCTGCTCGATGCGCTGTACATCTTTACTGTTAATTTTGGCAATATAGCCAAGGACATGGGTAAAGGCATCGCCAAAAGGATAGAAACGTTTAAGGTTAGCTTGAATAGCAAAACCTTGGAATCTGTGTTGATTAACCGTAAACAGGGCGACCTCTTTGGGCGTTAAATTATCACGGATAATAATAGGTTTGAAAGAGCGAGTGTGGCGCTTTTCATTGTAAAAATTGTCAATTTCTTGATCTGTCAACAGCAGTAAATCGCGTAGCTGCTCGATGTTGTTTTTTAAATCTTTTGTTTTATTAACAATAACTTGCAATCCGTAGACTGGGCGGTTTTCGGCAAGTATTATGCCGTTTCTGTCATAAATAAGCCCGCGATTAGGCGGCACGCTTTGTACATTAATGCGATTATCATTTGAGCGCGTTTGATAGCTTTGAAAAGAGCTGATTTGCAGATAATAAAGGTTGCTGATTAGCATGCCGATGGCAAACAAGATGGCGATAAAAACGACTAAAGTGCGGCGCATAAAAAGAGCGGATTCTGCGGAGTGATTTCTTATACTTATGCGTTTTTTAACCACCTTTTATTCTCTATGGTAAGGGTGGTTAATCGTTAATGTATAAGCACGGTATAAGCTTTCAGCAACGATAATACGGACAATTGGGTGTGGTAAAGTTAAGGCGGAAAGAGACCAGCGTTGTTCTGATCTTTCGATACACTCTGGCGCCAGCCCCTCTGGGCCGCCGATCAGTAAACTAATATTTCGTGCATCACGTTGCCATTGAGTCATCTCGCTGGCAAGTTGTTCTGTCGTCCAAGCCTTCCCCGTTACTTCTAGGGTGACAATTTTATTGCCTTTGGGGACGGCAGCAAGAGTGAGTTCACCCTCTTTTTTTAAGATGCGTTTTATATCTGCATTCTTGCCACGCTTCCCAGCGTTTATTTCTAGCAACTCAAGTTGCATCTCTTTTGGAAAACGTCGGGCATACTCTTGATATCCTTTTTCAACCCAGTCTGGCATCTTTGTGCCCACTGCGATCAACTGAATTTTCATTAAGCACACTGTTCCCAAAGTTTCTCAAGCTGATAGAACTGTCGAGTTTCATCCTGCATCACGTGCACAACAACGCTGCCCAAGTCCAGTAGTACCCACTCACTGCCTTCTAAACCTTCAATGCCTAAAGGTGTTT
Source organism: Psychromonas sp. (assembly GCF_047632995.1). Classification (GTDB taxonomy): domain Bacteria; phylum Pseudomonadota; class Gammaproteobacteria; order Enterobacterales; family Psychromonadaceae; genus Psychromonas. Next base: position 32,803 of record NZ_JBLIEK010000004.1, on the reverse strand, counting down.
CACCTTCTTTTTTGGCTGCAAGTGCAGTTTGTTCTGCAACGGAGCGAACATGGCGTTTAGAGTTACCAGTACAGATTATCATCGTATCCGTTACATCTGATGTTTCTGAAACATCAATAACGGTGATCTCTTTTGCTTTCATATCTTCAAGTTGTTGTAACACGAACTGTTTTAATTGTTGCTCTTGCAAGGGATGTTCCTTTAATAAATAGGTTAAAAAATTTAACAGCGAGATAGTATAGCACGGCCGAACTGAGCCTGACCATTATTGATGATAATTTCACATTCTATCTGTTCGGCTGCACTTTTTACAATTTTAAACAGGTTAATTAATGACCTGTGAAGGGCTATATAAAAATAAAAGCGACTTTGCTTGCAATAATTGCACACTTTATTAGACTTTATTGCTTAATGTGGGGAAAAGTGTATAAAAGTGGATCTTTTCGTCTATAGTTAAGCCGTATTTCTGAATACTCACTCGTGGATCTTATTTTTATGTTGCGTGGCGCAAGTGCAATTAATCTTGATAGCAAAGGAAGAGTCGCTATTCCAACACGATATCGTGATTGGTTGACGGATACTTGCAACGGTCAATTTGTCTGTACTATCGATCTTCAGTCGCCCTGTTTATTGCTTTATCCATTAAATGAATGGTTATTAATTGAAAGTAAATTACGCGGGTTATCAAGTACCGATCCACAAGAGCGTCGTTTGCAGAGACTGATTTTGGGATATGCAACAGAGAGTGAATTAGATAAAGGTGGGCGAACGTTAATAGCACCAACGTTAAGGCAACACGCAAAACTACAAAAAAAAGTGATGCTGGTTGGGCAATTAAATAAATTTGAGCTGTGGGATGAAGATATGTGGCATCAACAAGTAGAACAAGATTTACAACAAGGTTTACCTACGGGCAATGATTTGAGCGAACGATTAAAGGGGTTTTCACTGTAATGGCTGAACATATCACGGTACTACTTGATGAAGCGGTTAATGGCTTAGCGTTAAAAAAAGATGGCATTTATGTTGACGGCACATTTGGCCGAGGTGGTCATTCTCGCCATATATTGAAGCAACTTGGTGAAAATGGGCGCTTGATTGCCATTGACCGAGATCCGCGTGCTATTGCAACCGGGCAGGCTTTAATGAAAGAGGATCCGCGTTTCACCCTTATTCACGGGCCATTTTCGGAACTTGCGCAATATATTAAAGAGTTGGATTTAGCGGGTAAAATTGATGGCGTGTTGTTAGATCTGGGCGTTTCATCCCCGCAACTTGATGATCCGGAACGAGGATTTAGTTTTATGCGTGACGGCCCGCTGGATATGCGTATGGATCCTACATCGGGTATCAGCGCGGCTGATTGGTTAGCAAAAGCGGATATTGACGATATCGGTTGGGTGTTAAAAACCTTTGGCGAAGAGAAATTTGCTTACCGTATCGCCCGTGCAATTGTGGCTGATCGTGAACAGACACCTTTTTTACGTACGCTGCAATTAGCGCAATTAATCGAACGCCTTTGCCCCAAAAGAGAGAAGAAAAAACACCCGGCAACGCGCAGTTTCCAAGCGATCCGAATTTATGTAAACAGTGAACTGGAAGAGATCCACAAAGTATTAGATGGCGCATTAGAGATTTTGGCAATTGGTGGGCGGCTTTCTGTTATCAGTTTTCATTCGCTTGAAGACAGAATTGTAAAACGTTTTATTCGTAAACAGGAAAAAGGCCGAGAATACCCTGCCGGATTGCCATTAACTGAAGCACAGATGGAAAAAGGCAACACGCTTAAGTCAGTGGCAAAAGCATTAAAACCCGGCGAGCTAGAGATCAGTGAAAATCCACGAGCCCGCAGTTCTGTACTGCGTGTTGCCGAGAAAATTGCTGAGCCTGAGAGCCACTAAGTTGAGTGACCATCGCGATAATTTATTGTTTTTAATTCTTGCTGATTTACGTAAGAATATTTTTGCACTGTTAGTGGGAATCGCTATTTTATTAAGCGCGTTTTATAACATCTATACCACCCATGAAACGCGCGTGTTAGTCACAAGAAAAGAACAATTATCACAACAGAAAGATAACTTGATGATTGAGATGCGTAATCTGTTAATTGAAGAACACACGCTTGATGAACACAGTCGCATCAGGCGTATTGCGCGAAAGAAATTATCTATGTCACAACCAACAAAAAAAAATAGTGTATTAGTGGAACTTCCATGAAAATAAAACGCAATTTAGCGAAATCAAAAGCCAGTAAGCAGATCAAAAAGAAAAAAGTGTACGCTACGTTTTCTTCGTGGCGTTATCTGTTTGTATCGTTTGCTGTTGCCACTGTTGCTTTACTTTTAATCAGCCGCCTTGCTTATATTCAGGTTATTGAACCTGAATATTTAAGCAACGAAGCAGATAAGCGCAGTCTGCGTGTGACACAATCTGTGGCGCATCGGGGAAATATTGAAGATCGTTATGGTGAAGAGCTGGCTATTAGTGTGCCGGCTTACGCAATTTGGGTGGATCCGAAAATGGTAAAAGAGGCATACGCCTTTACCCCTAAAGAATGGTCGGAAAGCGTAGAAGTAAATACGCATACAGGAAAACAAAAACACACTAAACAGTATTTTTATGAATCAAAAAAATGGCCAGCATTAGCGGAAGTGTTAGATATTGATATAGGAACACTTGCGGATACTATACAAAAACCAAACACCCGTTTTGTCTATCTCAAAAGGCAAGTAAACGAAGCGGTTGTGGAATATATTAAAAAATTAAACTTAGCCGGCATTGCTAAACGGCTAGAATCGCATCGTTTTTACCCAACGGGTGAAATTAATGCCAATATTTTAGGTTTGACCGATCTTGATGCGCAAGGCATTGAGGGGATTGAAAAAACTTACAATACCTACCTGCAAGGGCAAAACGGCAAGAAAAGCGTGCGCAAGGATAGACTGGGTAATGTTATAGACAATATTGAAGTGCTGGAAGAGAAAAAAGCTGCAGGTATTTTACAACTTAGTATCGATCAACGTATTCAAGCCGTAGCCTACAGTCAATTAAAACGGGCGGTGAAAATAAATGATGCCACATCAGGCTCTGTTGTGGTTTTGGATGTTAATACGGGGGAGATTTATGCGATGGCAAATTATCCGTCGTTTAATCCCAATGATCGTGACCAATATCAAGCTTATAAATTAAGAAATCGCGCTATAACCGATACCTTCGAACCCGGTTCAACAGTAAAACCCTTAGTGGTATCCAGTGCGCTGATTTATGGTAAAGCGAATGTTGATGAAGTGATAGATACATCACCGGGTTGGATGCATATTGGTGGTCGTCGCGTCCGCGATGGTCATAATCTAGGTAAGATTAATTTGGCCATGATTTTGAAAAAATCCAGTAATATAGGGGTCAGTAAATTAGCTTTACGCTTAGAGCCGGGGCAATTGCAGCAGACATTTGCAAATTTCGGCTTTGGCAATGATACCGGGATCGGCCTGATTGGTGAGACCGTAGGTAGGTTACCAATCCAACATCGTTGGTCTGATTTTGAATTGGCTACTATGTCTTTTGGTTACGGTATTACGACTACGACCTTACAGCTGGCTAAAGCCTATGCAATATTAGGTAGCGGCGGTATAGAGTACCCGATAAGCATATTAAAAAATCCATCTCCAGTTACAGGCGATCAGGTTATTCCTCGTAATATAGCGCTCGAAGTTGTGGAAATGATGGAAGGGGTCAGCCAGAAAGGCGGTACTGCGCCTAAAGCAAAAGTTGAAGGTTATAGAATAGCAGGTAAAACAGGGACATCGCGAAAAGCGGAAGCAGGTGGATACGGAGATGACTATGTTTCTGTTTTTGCAGGCTTAGCGCCTATCAGTAAACCCCGTTTTGCGATTGTGGTGATGATCAATGAACCGCAGGGCGATCGTTATTATGCAGGTGATGTTGCCGCGCCAGTTTTCTCAGCTGTGATGAAAAGTGCACTCTTATTAAGCCATGTTCGCCCTGACGATCAAAATGAACGTTATACCTTGCTGGAGTCTTATTAATAATGAATAAGCCGCTGCAATCTATCTCTTTAAAGACGCTGTTGAGGCCATGGTTAGCTGTCGACTTTGACCGTTTGCTGGTAACTGGGTTGACCTTAGATAGTCGCAAAGTCGTCAAAGACAACCTGTTTGTGGCCTTGCAGGGGGCGCAGCTTGATGGTCGGACCTTTATTAAGACGGCGATAGAGCAGGGCGCATCAGTGATTTTGTCACAAACGCGCGATCTTAATCGACATGGGGTCATTACCAACGTATCTGGTGTGCCGGTGATTGATATTTACGAGCTTCCGGTAATTTTAAGCGCGCTGGCATATCGTTTTTATTTCTCAAAAGAGACATTGCATAAAGTAATTGCGGTCACTGGAACCAATGGTAAAACGACCATTGCCACTCTATTGGCAAATTCTTTTATGTTATTAGGAAAAAAAAGTGCGCAAATGGGGACCATTGGTAACGGCTTATTCGGGCAGCTTAAAAGTAGTGTAAATACCACATTAGATCCAATTTCGCTTTTGGCTGAGTTACATCAGTATCAGCAAAAGCAGGTCGACTACACGATAATGGAGGTTTCCTCGCATGGTTTAAGCCAAGGGCGTGTCACTGCGTTACCTTTTCATAGTGCGATTTTTACCAACTTATCACGCGATCACCTTGATTATCACGGCTCTATGGAGAGCTATGGTGAAGCTAAAAAAACATTATTCGCAAAACACTCAGTTAAACACCGCATTATTAATAGTGATGATCAGGTCGGCAATGACTGGTTACAGGACTTTCCTGATGCCATAGCCTACGGTTTTAATGCAATGCCGGGTACTAAAAAACAGCCCTATTTACGTGTCACTGACGTTAATTATCAAGCCAAAGGAATTGATTTTTCATTCGAATCTGCTTGGGGTGACGGCCATATTTCAGCCCCATTTTATGGCGATTTTAATGTCTCCAATTTAGCCGCTGTGTTGACACAATTGCTGGTTGAAAATATAACAATCGCGCAACTTGAAACTATTTTTCCAAAATTGAACACTGTGCCCGGGCGCATGGAGCAATACTTTTTTCCAGAAAAAGAGATTACCTTTGTGGTGGATTATGCACATACACCGGATGCATTAGAAAAAGCATTAATCGCTCTGCAAAAGCATAAATCTGACGGACGACTAATTTGCGTTTTTGGGTGTGGTGGAGACAGAGATAAAGGGAAACGGCCGGAAATGGCAAAGGTGGCGGAAGCTTTTGCAGAAAAAGTTGTTTTAGTTGATGACAATCCGCGCACTGAACCTGCACAAGATATTATGCAGGATATTTTATCTGGATTTAATCATGCCGATACGGTTACAAAAATTCATGATCGTACACAAGCTGTGTTATTTCTATTAGAAAACAGCTTACCCGGGGATCTTATTTTATTAGCGGGTAAAGGGCATGAAAACTATCAAATTATAGGTGATACCTGTTTAGATTACAGTGATCGGGAATTATTGGCTTCATTACAAAAACAATATAATAATCCGGTGGAATCATGATTTCATTAACGGCAGCGCAAATAGCACAAGCCACAGGCGGCACGCTAATCAACAGTGGGGCAGATGAGCTTGTTATTAATCAGATTTGTACCGATACGCGAGCCATTGAAGTCGGCTGCTTGTTTATCGCTTTGCGCGGTGAGCTATTTGATGCGCACCAATTTTTAGATCAGGCTGAAACAGCCGGGGCTGCGCTTTTATTGGTTGATCATAAAACAGACAGCAAATTACCCTGTGTATTAGTTGCAGATACACGTATTGCATTAGGTTTGCTGGGGGCTTATGTAAAGCAAAAAATCAGCGGCTTAAAATGTGCCGCTATTACGGGCAGTAATGGAAAAACCACAACAAAAGAGTTGCTTAGCGAAATTTTACGGCAGTTTTGCAGTGTGCCAAACGCTGTACTTGCAACGAAGGGCAACTTTAATAACGATATCGGTCTGCCATTAACATTGCTGCGTTTAACAGAGCAAAGTCGTTTTGCGGTCCTTGAGTTAGGGGCCAATCACCAAGGTGAAATCGCTTATACTGCGCAACTTGCCAAACCGGATGTGGCGCTAATTAATAATGTAATGCCCGCTCATCTGGAAGGATTTGGCTCGCTTGAGGGCGTGGCAAAAGCGAAGGGTGAAATCTGGACAAGCTTATCTGAAAACGGCTCAGCCGTCGTTAATCTCGATGCCAATTTTGCTCAGCAATATATACAGCAGTTGCAGCAGCAACAGACTAAATTTTTTACCTTTTCACTAACAGATAACAATGCAGATCTATTTGCATCCGATCTGAAATTTGATCTGTCAGGTAACGCAACATTCACCTTAAATCTGCACAGTGACGGCGTTATACAGGCAACTGAAGTGCAACTGAATATAGCGGGGAAACACAATGTCAGTAATGCATTAGCCGCTGCCAGTATGGCACTTGCATTAGGCTGCGGACTGGATATTATTCGTCGCGGCTTAGCGTCAGTAAAAGAGGTGGCGGGACGCGTTAATTGCAGTCAAGTTACCCCTATGGTGAGCGTGATTGACGATACCTATAATTCAAACTCGGCATCAGTTAAGGCTGCTATCGATCTTCTTGTTCAATATCAGAGTGCACACCTGTTAATTTTAGGTGATATGGGTGAGTTGGGTTTATATAGCCAAAAAGAGCATATTGCGATCGGTGAATATGCGGCTAGGCAGGGGGTTAAGCAGCTATTAACCGTCGGGAAATTAACAGAGCAGACTGCGCAGGCATTCAACGTTCATGGAGCAAACAGGGGGGTGCACTTTACCGATAAAGGCGCATTAAAAGAACATCTGCAAAACGCATTATTGGATAATAGTGAAAAATTAACCATTTTAGTGAAAGGATCACGCAGTGCGAAAATGGAAGAAATTGTTGCTTATATTAAGCAGCTGTTATTAAAAAATTAAACCGGTTATAAAATAGGAAAAACCCATGATTGTTTGGTTAGCAGAATTGTTTTCAAGTCATTTTTCGTTTCTTAATGTACTGACTTACCTATCAGTGCGTATGGTAATGGCTGTTTTAACCGCATTAGCATTTTCATTATGGATTGGGCCCAAGCTGATCCGTTACTTGCAAAGAATGCAGATTGGCCAGATCGTGCGCAGTGACGGCCCGGAATCACATTTCAGCAAGGCAGGAACCCCGACAATGGGGGGGATTATGATTCTCGCTGCAATCACCCTTTCTACCCTGCTTTGGGCACGCTTGGATAACCATTATGTCTGGATTGTGCTCTTTACAACCCTTGCCTTTGGTGCCATTGGATTTATGGACGATTATTTAAAAGTCGTGCGTAAACATCCTGATGGATTGATTGCGCGCTGGAAGTATTTTTGGCAATCCATTACCGCCCTTATTCTAGCCACTGTTTTGTTTTATAGCGCATCAACACCTGCCGAGCTTACTTTTGTGGTGCCGTTTTTTAAACAATATATGCCTTATTTAGGATTAGCTTTTATTCCGCTGGTTTATTTTACTGTAGTAGGCAGCAGCAATGCAGTGAATTTAACTGACGGATTAGATGGTTTGGCGATTATGCCAACCGTGATGGTCGCAGGCGCTTTTGCACTTATCGCGTACTTAACCAGTCATGTTAATTATTCGGCTTACCTGTATATCCCTTATCTCCCCAAAGCGAGTGAATTGGTGATTATTTGCGGGACGATTGTCGGAGCCGGATTGGGTTTCTTGTGGTTTAACACTTACCCCGCACAAGTTTTTATGGGCGATGTAGGCTCATTAGCATTAGGCGCATTGCTTGGTGTTATTGCCGTTTTGGTACGCCAGGAGATCTTATTGGTCATTATGGGCAGTATTTTTGTGGTCGAAACCTTATCGGTTATTCTACAGGTTGGATCTTATAAAATGCGCAAGCAGCGGATCTTCCGCATGGCACCGATTCATCATCACTACGAGAAAAAAGGTTGGCCGGAGCCACGCGTTATTGTTCGTTTTTGGATCATTACTATTGTAATGGTGTTAATTGGTCTAGTGACATTGAAGGTACGTTAAAATGCCAGAGAAAAAAGTCGCCGTTTTGGGACTGGGTATCACAGGATTATCTTGTGTTAACTTTCTGCAACAGGAAGGTTACCAAGTTAGCGTGTTTGATACGCGTGAAAATCCGCCCGGGGCGGATAAATTAAATGCACAGGTTAAGCTTTTCAAAGGCCCGCTTAGTGGCGCACTATTAAGCGGTTTTGCATTGATTATTGCAAGTCCGGGGATTGCACTCGCCACACCCGCTTTGCAGTCTGCCGCGCAAGCCGGTTGTGAAATTATTGGTGATATAGAGCTGTTTGCTCGAAAGCTAAAAACAGCCGCCTACCGCCACGCAAAATTAGTGACTATCACCGGCTCCAATGGCAAAAGTACGGTAACGAGTCTGCTCGGTGAAATGGCAATCGAGGCAAATGTGAAGGTTGCTGTTGGCGGTAATATCGGCATTCCTGCACTGGATCTGCTCGCGCCTGAAATTGAGTTGTATATACTTGAATTATCCAGTTTTCAGCTTGAAACCACACACTCATTAGATGCAGATATCGCCACCATTTTAAATGTAAGCGAAGATCACCTCGACAGATATGCTTCTTACCAAGATTACGCGCAGACTAAACAGCTTATTTATCAGCAAAGTAAAAAGGCGTTGTTTAATCGCGATGATTTATTGACTTACCCGAATATAGAAAAGCAGCCTCAGATTAGTTTCGGTTTTGATAATCGTTTATATGGGTTAATAACAGATGCTGATAATAAAATATTTTTAGCCAAAGAGGGCACTCCCTTGTTAGCGGTTGAATTACTAAAACTAAGCGGTAAACATAACTGGATGAATGCCTTAGCAGCCTTTGCGCTGGGTGAAACCGTTAATTTGGATAACGCCGCAATGCTGCACACATTGCAAAAATATAGCGGCTTAGCACATCGTTGTGAGTTTGTTGCCGATGTTAATGGGGTACGTTGGATAAATGATTCCAAAGCAACCAATGTCGGCGCAACACAAGCCGCTTTATGCGGTTTGTCCGAAACAATTTCTGGCAATCTGCACGTTATTTTAGGGGGCGAGGGGAAAGGTGCAGATTTTAGTGAATTAACACAGGTACTCGCTGAAGTTAAAGGTTCAATCGTCTGTTTTGGTAAAGACGCAGAAAAGATTGCCCGCTGTAACAAGCGCGCGCAACGGGTTGAAAATTTAGATGCAGCGGTTAAATTAATCAACAGCGGCAGTAAAGCGGGTGATTTAGTTATCTTGTCCCCGGCATGTGCCAGTTTAGATATGTACCCTAACTTTATGGCACGAGGCGATCATTTTAAAACACTGGTCAATTCATTAAAAATGGAACTAACGCCATGAAGCTATTAAGTCGTTTTTGCAGCGCCGAGTGTGACCAGCAAGCTTATGATCGGCAGTTATTAGTGGTCGTTTTGAGTTTGATGGCTATCGGTCTGGTGATTGTTGCTTCAGCTTCAATTCCAGAAGGGATTGCGTTATCTTCAGATCCCTTTCGTTTTATAAAACGCCATGTCTTATATATTGTTATCTGTATGGGGCTGATTGCCGGAGTGGTCAATGTGCCAATGCAGAGTTGGTATGATAAGCAAAACTTTTTATTAATTATCGCTTTTCTCTCTTTAATTGCCGTGTTAATGGTCGGTACAGAAGTTAATGGCTCACATCGTTGGTTGCGATTAGGGCCATTTAATATGCAGCCCTCTGAGTTTGCCAAATTGGCCATCGTGTTATTTTTAGCCAGTTATCTGGTGCGTCGGCAAGAAGAGGTTATCGATACCATAAAAGGGTTTATCAAACCGCTGATCATTTTATCGGTTTTTGCGCTGCTGCTGCTATTACAGCCTGATCTAGGTTCAACAGTGGTGATTGTAGTGGTGATGATGGGGATGTTGTTTATTGCTGATGCAAAATTGATCTCCTTTATCGGTATTGCTGTCTCCTTACTCGCGGTGCTTGTTATCCTTATTGTCATGTCGCCTTACCGTATGGCGCGTGTTTTTGGTTTTTTAGATCCCTGGGCCGATCCTTTTGGTCGCAGTTATCAATTAACACAATCACTCATGGCGTTTGGCCGAGGTGGTTGGTTTGGTCAAGGATTGGGAAATTCAGTACAGAAATTAGAATATTTACCGGAAGCGCATACCGATTTTATTATGGCAATTCTGGCTGAAGAACTCGGATTTATCGGTGTCACTGTGGTCATTGTGTTAGAGTTTATTTTAGTATATAAAGCATTTTCAATAGGTAAAAAAGCACTGCAGCAATCCTTGGTTTTTTCCGGTTATGTCGCCATTGGCATCGCCATCTGGTTTGCATTCCAAACCGCAGTTAATATCGGTGCAGCGTCCGGCATAGCGCCAACTAAAGGGTTAACCCTGCCTTTAGTAAGTTATGGTGGCTCTAGTTTAATAACCATCGCACTGGCCGTCGCTTTATTGTTGCGTATTGATTTTGAAACGCGGCAAGGGTCGGCTCAAGTGCGACGGACTAAACCTAAAAAGAACAAGGCAAACCTTGTTAAAGAAGAGCTCAATGAAGAAATATAAAACATTATTAGTGATGGCAGGTGGTACTGGCGGGCATGTTTTCCCGGGGCTGGCTGTTGCTGATAAATTAAAAGCACAGGGGTGGAAAATTAGTTGGTTGGGTACGGCCGATCGTATGGAAGCCCAACTTGTGCCTGAGCACGGTTACGATATTGATTTTATCGATATTGCAGGTGTGCGTGGTAATGGATTGAAGCGCTTATTGGTGGCCCCTTTTAGGGTGGTTAAATCAATTATACAGGCGCGCGCGGTACTCAAAAAACGTAACGTGGATTTGGTGCTGGGGATGGGCGGTTTTGCTAGCGGCCCGGGGGGGATTGCAGCATGGACCCTGAGGATTCCAGTTATTTTACACGAACAAAATGCCGCCGCAGGATTAACCAATAGAATCTTATCTTTCTTTGCGAAAAAGGTGCTAATGGGCTTTGCAGGCTCATTTCAAAGTGAAAAGGCTGTTTTGGTCGGTAATCCGGTACGTGAGCAACTCCTTACGCTGGTTGAAAAAATTATCTCGCCTGAAAATGCACCGCTTAATCTATTAGTTATTGGTGGAAGTTCAGGCGCGCAGGTTTTAAACGAGCTGCTACCTAAGGTGCTAAGCCATTTTGATAAATCGCAAATTAAAGTCAGACATCAAAGTGGTAAGGGCCATTTGCAAGCTTTACAGCAGGCCTATCAACAAGCGAATCTCGAAGTAGATGTACAAGAATTTATCAGCGATATGAGAGATGCATACAGCTGGGCTGATCTGGTAATTTGCCGAGCAGGTGCGCTTACCGTATCAGAGATTGCAGCCGTTGGTTTGCCCGCTATTTTTGTACCTTTGCCACATGCAGTTGATGATCACCAAACAAAAAACGCCGAGCAGTTAATTAAAATAGAAGCTGCTGTGCTGATACCGCAAAAGCAATTAAATGAGCATAAATTAAGTGATTATTTGCGCAGATTCAGCCAAAATAGAGAATTGCTTGAAGATATGTCTAAAAACAGTAGAAAAGTAGCAATTACAGATGCAACAGAGCGGGTCGCCGCTATCTGTAATCAACTTGTTTAATCAATCAATAAAAAGAATTAGTGGCTTATATGAGAAAAATAAAACTCGCACAAATACGTACCATGATCCCAGAGATGCGCCGCGTTAAACAGATTCATTTTGTAGGCATTGGTGGCGCCGGTATGGGCGGTATCGCTGAAGTACTTGCCTATGAAGGGTATAAAATAACGGGATCTGATATTGCTGAAAATCAGGTTGTAAAACGCCTTCGTTCAATTGGCGTTGAAATATTTATCGGCCATCAGCAAGAGAATATTTATGGGGCATCCGTGGTTGTTGTCTCAACAGCGATTAATCCTGAGAACCCTGAGTTATTGGCTGCACGACAAGCACGCATCCCTATTGTTCGCCGTGCGGAAATGTTAGCGGAACTAATGCGTTACCGCCATGGTGTTGCCGTCTCGGGGACACATGGGAAAACGACGACCACCAGTTTGATTGCCAGTATTTATGGTCAGGCAGATCTTGATCCTACATTTGTTATTGGTGGTTTGTTAAACAGTGCAGGGACTAATGCTAAATTAGGGCAAAGTCGTTATCTGATTGCAGAAGCCGATGAAAGTGATGCTTCATTTTTACATCTACAACCTATGGTGTCAGTTGTTACCAATATTGAAGCTGACCATATGGATACCTACCAAGGTGATTTTGAAATATTAAAAGATACGTTTGTGCAGTTTATTCAAAATCTTCCTTTTTACGGTACGGCGGTAGTCTGTTTAGATGATGCGGTTGTTGAATCATTAATTCCTAAATTTTCTCGTCAATGTGTGACTTATGGATTTCATGAACAAGCGGATGTACGAATCTCAGCATTTAAACAAACGGTTAATCGTAGTGAATTTTTAGTGCATCGGGTTAATAAACCGGATCTTAAAATAAACTTGAATTTACCCGGTAAACATAATGCGTTAAATGCAGCTGCAGCGATTGCGGTGGCGATGGAAGATGATATTGCGGATCAGGCAATTATAGAAGCGCTTAATAAATTTGAAGGTATCGGTCGCCGTTTTGAGCAGTATGGCGAATTTGAAACGGGTCGTGGCACCGCGCTATTAGTGGATGATTATGGTCACCACCCGACAGAAGTGCAGGCAACCATTAATGCCGCGCGAGAAGGCTGGCCTGATAGACGTTTAGTGATGGCGTATCAACCGCACCGTTATACACGTACGCGTGATCTATATGAAGATTTTGCACAGGTTTTAGCTCAAGTTGATCAATTGTTGCTGCTTGAGGTGTATCCTGCAGGCGAAACTCCCATTGCTGGTGCTGACAGCCGATCTTTATGTAGGACTATCCGTCAACGCAGTGATAAAGAGCCTATTTTTGTAGCAACGCCGGAAGCATTACCGGCAATGCTTGCGCAGGTAATAGACGGTGGTGATCTGGTTTTAACACAGGGAGCCGGTAATATTGGCGCCGTGGTGAAAACATTAGCAGAATTAAAATTAGATATAGAAAAAATGAAACAAGTGAGAGCAGGTTAATGACGTTAGACTTTGGTAGGGTTGCTGTTTTATTGGGTGGAAATAGTGCGGAGCGTGAGGTTTCACTGCGCTCAGGAACCGCTGTTTTAAATGCGTTATTACGTCAGGGGATCGACGCTGTAGCTTTGGATCCCAAGCATGATGATATTACCCAGCTACAAAAAATGGGATTCGATCGTGCTTTTATCGTACTGCATGGGCGAGGCGGAGAGGACGGTAGTATTCAAGGTTTTTTAACTACACTGCAAATCCCGTTCACAGGTAGCGATATTTTAAGCTCAGCTATTGCTATGGATAAATCTAAAACTAAGCAAATTTGGCAAAGTTATCAATTACCTACTGCTAATTATCAAATCGTAATCAAAGATGACTTTGATCCCGCGCAATCAGAAGATATACTAACCTCTTTATCGGGTTGTGTAATGGTCAAACCTGTTAATGAAGGTTCGAGTATCGGTATGGCCAAAGTAAGCAACCCCGCTGAACTGGCTGATGCATTGCATGACGCATTTAAATTTGATAATAAAGTATTACTTGAATCGTGGATAACGGGTAAAGAGTACACTGTCTCTATCTTAAATGGTCAAGCGCTTCCGGCTATTCGTATGCACACTGAAAATCAATTTTATGATTATCAGGCAAAGTATCATTCAACGGAGACCCAGTATTTTTGCCCTTGCGGGCTTGCTCCTGAAAAGTTGTCTGAGTTAAATCAGTTAGCGATAAAGGCCTTTAATGCGATTGGCTGCAGTGGCTGGGGACGTGTTGATTTTATGTTAGATGAGCAAGGCAGTTGGTTTTTGCTTGAAGTTAATACTGTGCCGGGTATGACAGAAACAAGCTTGGTACCTAAAGCTGCTAAGCAAGCTGGTTATGATTTTGACCAACTTGTATTAGAAATATTAAAGCAAACACTGTAATACTATGTGGAATAATTTAAAACAGGTAAAAATCGGCAAATGGATTAGCTTACTTTTTTTTATCACTTTAATTTATCTATTACAAAACAGTTATTTTAAATTGAAAACTTGGTTAACAGATGAGCAGTCCTTACCGTTAACCTCTTTAATTTTAACTGGCAAAACAGAGCATGTCTCAGAAGATAGCGTGCGTTCAGTATTAAATGATCAGAAAGATAGATTAAATTTTTTCACCTTAGAGATAGGGCAAATTCAGTTGCAACTTGAGAGCATGCCGTGGGTTTATTCGGCCTCTATTCGTAAGCGTTGGCCGGATACGTTAAAAATTCATATTGTAGAGCAATCAATCGTTGCAGTATGGAATGACCGAGCGTTGTTAAATCGTTTCGGGGAAATAATTACAGCATCACCGGCGACTGTTTTAAATAAGTATGTTGCACTTTATGGTGAAGATGAATTTGCGAATGAGATTTTAACAACGTATATGAAAATTAATCAGTTGTTAAAAGTTAATAACTTTAAAATTGCTTCATTAAGAAGCGATAAGCGCCATTCCAGTGATGTCGTGCTAAAAAACGGCATCGCATTACGCTTAGGTCAGGAACAGAAGTTGGATCGTATTCAGCGTTTTTTAAGTGTATTTCCGTTGATACAAAACAAATATGACGTTAAAACAATCGATTATGTAGATCTTCGTTATGACACTGGATTTGCAATAGGTTGGAAAAAAATCGAAGCTAATTAAAAATGGCACTATTTAGATGTTATTTTCTAAAGATAAACGGTGAATCTTGAGTATGGAAAGTAGTTACAAAGTTGGACTAGATATTGGCAGCAGTAAAATTGTACTCTTAATTGGAGATCAATTGGATAATGGCATAATCAATATTGTTGGTATTGGCGAAGCGGCCACAAAAGGTGTTGATAAAGGCTCTGTCACCGATTTGGATTCTGTTGTACAGTCAATTATCATCGCGTTAGGGCGCGCTGAAGATATGGCCGACTGCAAGGTTTCGTCAGTTAATTTATCTATTTCAGGCTCCCATATTGAATCGTTAAATGAATCGGGCACTTGGGCTATAGAAGATAGAGAAGTAACCGCTTATGATGTTGAGAGTGTGCTGCATAATGCGCGCTCAATTAAAATCCGTGATGATCAGCGTTTACTGCATGTGATACCGCAACAGTATTCAATTGACTCGCAAGGGAGAATTAATAATCCGGTGGGGTTATCTGGTGTCAAATTAAAAGCCGATGTGCATTTGATCACCTGTCATAACGATTTAGTTAAAAATTTAGAAAAAGCAGTTGAACGATGCGGTTTAGCGATTGACCAATTAACCTTTTCAGGAGTCGCCTCAAGCTGTGCAATTCTAAGTGACGATGAGAAAGAACTCGGTGTTTGTGTTGTTGATATGGGCAGCGGCACTATGGATATTGCGGTTTATATTGCAGGTGCTTTACGTCATAGTTCAGTGTTAGATTATGCGGGAAATTCTGTTACTAATGATATTGCAATCGCCTTTAGTGCGCCGCCCACATCAGCCGAAGAAGTCAAAGTTAAATATGGTTGTTTAAAATGCGATAATATCAACCTTGATGAGATGATAGAATTACCCAGTGTGGGAGGCAGAGCTGCGCGCACGATACAAAGAAAAATGTTAGTTGATGTGATTGAGCCCCGTTACAGTGAATTACTGGGGATGATTAAAAAAGAGCTGTATAAGCTTGATGATGCATTTGCAACTGAAGGATTAAAGCAGCAACTTGCGGCGGGCATCGTTATAACAGGTGGTGCAGCTCAAATCGATGGGTTGGTTGAAGTTGCTGAGAAAGTTTTCGATAATATGCAGGTTCGCATCGGCAAACCACAAAATATGCGCGGTTTAGCTTCTGATGTGAATACGCCTGCGTATTCAACGGCATTAGGTCTATTACGTTATAAGAATGATGAGTTCACCGAAAACCAAGAAATAGTGCAAGAAAATCGGTTATCTGCTTTTTTTCACAAGTTAAAAAGCTGGATAAAAAAAGAATATTAGTTGGTATGAAATACCTCATGAAGGTGGAGACATACAATGTCTGAAGATTTAAATAAAGTGGAAAAAGAGCAAATGTTTGAAATAGTTGATGAAGACCATACAGAGCAAGCTGTTATTAAAGTCGTTGGCGTGGGTGGCGGTGGTGGTAATGCCATTAACTATATGATTGCGAAAGGCTTAACGGGCGCTGAATTTATTGCTATGAACACTGATGCACAAGCATTGCGTTCATCAAGAGCAGATATTCGGCTGCAGCTCGGTGCAACGATCACTAATGGCCTAGGCGCTGGTGCAAACCCTGAAATTGGTTATAAATCAGCGTTAGAAGATAAAGATAAGATCCGTGAAGTACTGATGGGAGCAGATGTTGTCTTTATTGCGGCAGGCATGGGCGGCGGAACTGGAACCGGTGCATCGCCTGTTGTGG
Source organism: Psychromonas sp. (assembly GCF_047632995.1). GTDB lineage: Bacteria > Pseudomonadota > Gammaproteobacteria > Enterobacterales > Psychromonadaceae > Psychromonas. The sequence goes on along the minus strand of NZ_JBLIEK010000004.1, from coordinate 16,225 downwards.
CTGAAATAGCCAATGAACTGGGCGCTCTGACAATTGGTGTTGTTTCTAAACCTTCATTTTTTGAAGGAAAAAAACGCATCAATTATGCAAATCAAGGTATTGAACGTTTATCTGAACATATTGATTCATTGCTAATTATTCCTAATGATAAATTGCAGAAATCATTGCCTAGAGGTGTTTCATTCCTAGGCGCATTAGAAGCCGCGAACAATGTTTTATTTGATGCGGTTTCTGGTTTCTCTGCCATTATTAATAATGAAGAAAGTACCATTAATATTGACTTTGCAGACGTCAGAACAGTAATGACAGAAGCGGGTACCACAGCCGTTATGGGCATTGGTATTGCGTCAGGTGAAGAGCGTGCCGATGAAGCTGTTGAACAGGCCATCTCTTGCCCACTACTTGAAGATGTAGATCTTTCTAATGCACGTGGTGTGCTAGTGCATATTGTTGCTGGAATGGACTTTACATGGGATGAATATGAAACAGTGGGTGATGCACTAAAAGAGTTCGCTTCGGCTGATTCGCAAATCATTATTGGTGTTACTGTTGATCCTAAAATTGATACGGGTGAATTACATGTTACCGTTATTGTTACGGGGCTTGGTGAACGGAAATCAGATTTAAGCGCTGTAAAAAATCCCGCTGTGACGGTTGAAACAAGTAGAGCGGAACCGGTTAAAGAGGAAGTACTCGCAGATTTCAGTGAGCAGGAAGTACAAGATAATATCAAAGCGACGCCAAAAACAGAGGGAAGTTATTTAGATATCCCTGCATTTTTGCGTAAACAGGCTGATTAATTATTGTTTGTAAAAGTTGAGTTTGTGATAAAGGTCACAAACAGGTATACTTTGTAAAACTCAATGTGAGTGGTAGGGGGGGACGATGATTAAACAAAGAACATTAAAAAACAGTGTAAGATCAATTGGTATTGGCTTGCATTCAGGAAATAAAGTCACGATTGAGTTACATCCTGCGCCTGCTAACACAGGTATTGTTTATCGTCGTATCGATTTAGATCCTGTTGTTAGCTTTAAAGCGCATGCCCAAGCGGTACAGGAAACCCTTTTGTGTACTTGTTTGGTTAATGAACAAGGGCAGAAAATATCGACCGTTGAGCATCTTTCAGCTGCGCTTGCCGGCTTAGGCATTGATAATATTATTATTGATGTTGATGCCCCTGAAATCCCAATTATGGATGGCAGTGCAAGCCCGTTTATTTTTCTATTACAATCTGCCGGTATCGAAGAACTTAATGCCCCTAAAAAGTTTATTCGTGTTAAAAAGACAGTGCGTGTAGAAGATGCAACAGATGGCAAATGGGCAGAATTACAACCGTCAAAATCAGGGTTTAGTTTAGATTTCAAGATTGATTTCGATCATCCCGTTTTTGAAGGTCAAAATCAGCATATCGAAATGGATTTCTCAGGTGAGTTATTTGTTAAAGAGATTAGCCGTGCGAGAACCTTCGGTTTTATGAAAGGTGTCGAACAGCTACAGGCAAATAATTTAGCATTAGGTGCAAGTTTAGATAATGCCATTGGTTTAGATGAATTTCGCGTTTTAAATCCTGAAGGGTTACGTTATGAAGATGAATTCGTAAAACATAAAGTATTGGATGCGATTGGTGATTTATACCTTTCCGGATATACAATTTTAGGTCACTTAAAAGCATTTAAAACGGGGCATTCGTTGAACAATCAACTTTTATGCGCGTTGTTAGCTGATCAAGATGCTTGGGAAATGGTTACATTTGAAGAGCCGGTTAGTGAGTCGCCAATTCAATATATTGAACCCGTTTTTGCTGTTTAAGTAAATTACTTAAACAATACAATAAGACCAAAAGCCCTTTAGTTAACGATAACGTTTCCTAACGGGCTTTTTTGTTTCCCTTATATATTGTATCAATCTGGTTAACTTTTCTATTTTAATCCTCGTCACTTGTGCAACGTTTTAGACAAATGTAAGTTTGGCCACGCAATCGTAGGTCACGTTATATCCCTATGGTGAATCCAATCTAGGCAATATAGTGCTCTTAGCGCAGTTATGTCAAGTGTGCTCATTCCATACTAATTGCGAAGCGGTATTATTAAGCAGGACTTAATATGGCTGCTGATCTCACTGTTTAGTTATAACATGCACAGTCCGCTAGTGCGCTAAATAGCATAAACCATTATGCTGTATCTCAGCATTCACTTATTGCGGTAATCTCTCCTTATGTCAGAAAAGCAGGTCAATTTTCTTGAAGGTTTAATTCTTTCACGGCAACAGTTGGAAACACCAAAAGGTGTCGATCTGATATTGTGGCTGGCTACTGACTCGGGTCCCTGCAAATTGGTTATTCCGCATCAGCGTTATGTGTTTCTTGTGCGACAAGAAGATCTCCAGCAAATACAAGCAGTTTGCTCTTCGCGACAGTTAACTGCGCAGGAGATTCGGCCGCTTTCCTTAAAAACATTTAAGCAGCAGCCCGTTGCGGCTATCTACAGTTTAACCAAACAGAATTTTAGTGCGCTGCAGAGCGCACTAGACAGTGCTGACATCCCCTATTTTGAAGCCGATATAAAGATAAGCGATCGTTATCTAATGGAACGTTTTATTTATGGCTGTGTAAAAGTCAGTGGTGATATACGGTGGACGGGCCGTTATTGGCTAAGCCAAGCACCTAAACTAAGTGCTGGATATCTGTCCCCGACACTAAAAGTAGTTTCTCTTGATATAGAATGCAGCCCTCAGGGTGAGCTCTATTCGATTGGGTTGAGTTATGGTAACGCCGGTGAAAAATTAACGGCGACAAAAATCGAGCCATATTCAATCGTGTTGATGATTGGCACTGCGCAGCACGCAGAGGATATTAATATTCACTGGGTTAAAGACGAACCCAGTCTATTGAGAGTACTGCAAGCCTGGTTCAGAGAGCACGATCCCGATGCTATTATCGGTTGGGCGGTGGGGGATTTTGATCTGCAATTGCTGGCTAAACGCGCTGAAGCGCACAATATGGAGCTGCGAATCGGCCGTGATGGCTCTGCTCTGCGCTGGATAGCACACCATAATGAGCCACAACAAGGCACTGTTATCCTAAATGGGCGCGTGGTCTTGGATGGTATTGAGCAGCTTAAAAATGCCAGTTGGCAGTTTGAGAGTTTCAGTTTGGAGTTTGTCAGTCAGTCTCTGTTGAGGCAGGGAAAACTTATCAGCACTGCGCACAATAAAGGACTGGAAATAGAGCGGCAATACGCTCAGGATCCGCTCTCACTGGCTCGTTATAACCTTCAAGACTGCCTGCTGGTTGAGCGGATTTTCGACAAAGCACAATTAGCACAATACAGCACGCAACGTGCTCGTTTAACTGGTTTAGCACTGGACAGGCGTGGTGCATCAGTGGCAGCGTTTACTAACCTTTATCTGCCATTACTGCACCGCAGTGGTTATATCGCACCCAATATCGGTGATGTTGAGGCGCAGGATTCACCGGGTGGTTTTGTGATGGACTCTCGCCCAGGGCTCTATTCTTGGGTATTGCTACTTGATTTCAAATCGCTTTACCCGTCAATTATCCGTACTTTTAAGATAGATCCGATGGGCTTAATTGAAGGGTTAGGGGAAGCAGAGTCAGATTCTATCGGCGGTTTTAGAGGCGCCAGATTTAGCCGCAGTAAACACCATCTTCCCGGTATTCTTGATAAATTGAGCGCTGCCAGAGAGCAGGCTAAAAAAGACAACAATCAGCCATTTCAACATGCCATTAAAATTATTATGAACAGTATGTATGGCGTATTGGGATCTAAGGGATGCCGTTTTCACGATACGCGTTTGGCAAGCTCTATTACCTTGCGCGGTCATCAGATTATGAAGGAGACGCGTGTCCTTATCGAGCAATTTGGGGAAAAGGTAATTTATGGTGATACTGACTCCACTTTTATCTGGTTGCAACACTGTGAAAGTGAGACGGATGCGCAAGCGTGCGGTAAAAAGCTGGCAAAACAGATTAATGATTATTGGTCAGAGCTGCTTAAAAATGAGTTACAACTCGATTGTTTTTTAGAAATTGAGTTTGAAACCTGTTTTAGGAAATTTTTTATGCCTACGCTGCGCGGCTCGGAAACGGGATCGAAAAAGCGTTATGTCGGATTGAAACAGACAGAGGCGGGTGAACAGCTTTTGTTTAAAGGGCTGGAGACAGTACGCTCAGACTGGACTGAATTGGCGCAAACATTTCAGCAGCACTTATACACAAAGGTATTTGCGGGGGAGCCGATCGACCACTTAATTATAGATACCGTCAATCAACTTAATGCCGGGCTGCTGGATCAAAAGCTTACCTATTATAAACGCCTGCGCCGTCCCTTAGCCGCGTACCTGAAAAACATACCGCCACAAGTGCGCGCAGCCCGTTTAGCCGATCTCAACAATGCGCGATTGGGGCGTCCGCTATGCTATCAATCAAAGGGACGAATCGGTTATCTGATCACTTTAAATGGGCCAGAAGCATTGGAATATCTTGAGTCGCCGATCGATTATCAGCATTACATCGACAAACAGCTAAAGCCCATCGCTGAAGCTATTCTGCCATTATTGGGTAAAGATTTTGAGCAACTTATTTCAGATCAACTCTCTCTCTTCTGATTTTGATGACGCTAAAAAAGATAAGATCCCAGTAAAGTGCAAGCGTTTTATTGTTTTCTACGCTATCGGTATATTGCGTTTTTTGAAAAATTCCTGCAGATGATCTATTAATAAACGCAGTTTTTTTGATTCAGCTGTGCCCGGTGGAAATACGGCATAAACATTAATATCATTGAGTTTATAGTCCCCCAGCACCGGCTCGAGTGTACCCGCTTTTATTTTAGGCCAAGCGTCATAGGTTGGAATACGACCGAGTCCATGACCGCCTTCAATAAACGCGGTGCGAGCCGCTGCATTGTTGGTACTGATAGTGCCGTTCACTTTAACGCTGAATGAGCGACTGCCTTTTTTAAGCTCTAATGCGCCTGACGTGAGTTTGTAGATCACCCAATCATGCTCCGATAGCTCAGCGGGGCTTGTGGGATAGCCACGCCTTTTAAAATATGCGGGTGAGCCGCATAGGCAGGTGGGCAGGGTCGAAAGTTTGCGTGCCTGCAAACCGGAATCGGGCAATGGTGCGCCGCGAATGGCGAGATCTATTCCCTCTTTCATAATATTAACCACTTCATCTGTGAGCATGAGATCGAGTTCTATTTTAGGATAGAGGTTACGGAATTCATTGAGCGCAGGCACCAGTGTTTGCAGGCCAACGTTTACTGGACAGGTTATTTTTAATAATCCGACAGGTTCACTTTTTAAGTTTTCAATCTGCTGGTTAGCGGCAGAAGCCTGCTCAGCGATAATTCGGCAGCGCTGGTAATATTGAGTGCCCGCTTCGGTAAGGGCGATTGAGCGAGTGGAGCGATTGAGTAACTTTATGGCTAAATGAGATTCAAGTTTTTTTATATGGTAACTGACCACCGCACGCGATAAGCCAATATGCTTGGCCGCCGCAGTTAAACTACCTTGTTCGACTACTTGCGCAAAAACCACCATGCTTTTGAGTTGTTCAAATGAGATGTCCATAAAAATCTGTTTCCTTAAAAATATTGTATCAATTATTCTACCAATGATATCAGTGATGTCTGCATTGTCCGATCGTAAATCTGTGCATATACTCAATCTTTAATTAATCACACGAGTTAATAGCTCTCTTTAAACAAGGATAATGATATGAGCAGTAAGAAAATATTAATGATTTTAACCTCGCACGAAGAACTGGGACACAGTGGTGAAAAAACGGGTTTTTGGGTAGAAGAGTTTGCCAATCCCTATTATCTTTTTAAAGATGCGGGTGTACAAGTGACCTTAGCTTCTCCAATCGGTGGGCAGCCTCCAATTGATCCTAAAAGCGAATTAGATGACTTTCAAACTGAAGCGACGAGACGTTTTGACGAAGATATAGAAGCGCATCTACAACTGGCGCATACACTGCCTCTTGCGGCTATTGATCAAGATGATTACGATGCGGTTTTTTACGCGGGAGGGCATGGGCCATTATGGGACTTAACTGATAATAGTGAATCCATTAATTTAATTAATGCATTTTTAAATGCGCATAAAGCGGTGGCGACTGTGTGTCATGCAACGGCTGCTTTGTTAAATGTAAAAGATCCATCAGGCGAGTTTATTGTTAAGGGCAAAGCGATTGCCGGCTTTAGTAATAGCGAAGAAGATGCCGTACAGTTAACCGATATTGTGCCGTTTTTATTGGAAGATGAATTAGTTAAGCGTGGCGCCGAATACCAAAAAGTGGCTGATTGGAATGCTTTTGCTGTACAGGATGGTCTTATCATTTCCGGGCAAAACCCTGCGAGTTCTGAGCTAGTTGCACAGAAACTGCTTAATCACCTAACTGCATAATTGCATTTATAATAAATAGGAAAAAACATGTTAAATTTTAGTTTTGAAAATCAGACGCGTATTCATTTTGGCGAAGGACAGATTAGTGCAATCACTAATGAGATCCCGCGTGATGCAAAAGTATTAGTTGTTTACGGTGGTGGTTCAATAAAAAACAATGGTGTTTACGATCAAGTTATCAGCGCATTAAAAGATCACACTTGGTTTGAGTTTTCCGGTATCGAGCCAAACCCTCTGTACGATACATTAATGAAAGCGCAGGCGCTTATCAAAGAGCATGATATTGATTATCTATTAGCGGTCGGCGGCGGCTCTGTGGTTGACGGTAGTAAATTTATTGCAGCAGCGGCTCTGTATGCAGGGGACGATCCGTGGGATATAGTTGCTAAGCAGCAAAAGGTTGAGTCGGCATTACCCATTGGCGTGGTTTTAACCTTGCCCGCAACGGGCAGTGAAACAAATATTGGCGCTGTAGTTACCCGTGACGGTAATAAATTACCCTTTATGAGTTCTGCTGTACGTCCCCAATTTGCTGTGTTAGATCCGGCTGTTACTTTGTCACTTTCGGAACGTCAAATTAGTAACGGTGTGGTGGATGCATTTATCCATACTATGGAGCAATACCTGACCTACAGTGTTAACGCTAAAGTTCAAGATCGCTTTGCGGAAGGGTTATTACAAACATTAATAGAGGAGGGGCCAAAAGCGTTACTGGCTGAGAGTAAAGATGATCTTGAGGTTCGTGGCAATATTATGTGGTCAGCAACAATGGCGCTTAACGGTTTAATCGGTGCAGGCGTACCACAAGATTGGTCTACCCATATGATTGGTCATGAACTAACCGGCACTTACGGCATTGATCATGCGCGTACCCTTTCTATTGTTTTACCCGCAGTAATGAAAGTGCGCCAACAAGATAAGCATGAAAAACTGCTGCAGTATGCACAAAGAGTATGGCATATCAGCGAAGGTAATGAAGAGCAACAGATAGTGCAAGCAATTCAACTCACTGAGAATTTTTTCCAAAGTATGGGCATGCCAATCCGCTTATCGGATGTTAAGTTGGGAGAATCCGATGTTGACGTGCTGCTTGAAAAACTAGAGTTGCACGGTATGGTTGCGCTTGGTGAAAAACAACAAGTCACCTTACCTGTGAGCCGCCAGATATTAACAACTGCATTGTAATTAGCTTTACTTAATAGGCGTTTGGGCGATCAAATGATTGTTCATGAATGGCGCTAGAGAAGAAAAAAAAACCGCTCAATAACACTTGAGCGGTTTTATTGTATCTGCGCTGGCCAATAAGTCTGTCACTTACGACAGATGGCTATTATCAGATATATATGGGGCACAGCTTATATTTTTTTAGCTATCAGTTCAGACTGTTTTTTAGCTAATTTTTTCAGCATATCACTGGTGACCAGGGTGACTCCTTTATCAGTAACACGGAAGCCATTTGCAATATCTTGCGCTTTATCATAACCAATGGTTAAGCCGGAGGGTATCTCGCATTTACTGTCGACAATAACGCGCTTTAATTTACAGTATTCACCAATATCACTACCCGGCATCAATACTGATTCTTCGATTATGCTATGAGAATGGGTATGGACACTCGAGTATAACAATGACTTGCGAATTGTTGAACCGGAGATGACACAACCACCGGAAACGGTTGAGTCAACCGCCATACCGCGACGTTCTTCATTATCAAAAATAAATTTAGCAGGCGGAAGCTGCTCCTGATAGGTCCAAATAGGCCAACCTTTATCATATAAATCAAGTTGTGGCTCAGGTTCAACCAGTTCCATATTCGCTTCCCAAAACGAATCTAATGTACCTACATCGCGCCAATAAGGCTGCTGCGTACTTTCTGGATCTTTGAAAGCAAAGGCAAATACATTGTGGTCCTTAATAATTGCGGGAATAATATCATTGCCAAAATCACGACTAGAGCCTTCTTTGTTGCAATCTTTTTCTAACTGTTCAAATAAAAATTCAGTGGTAAAAAGATAATTTCCCATGGAGGCTAAACACTGGCCGGGTTTACCTGGGATTTCATTGGGCTGGGCTGGTTTTTCATCAAATCCGATAACTTTATTTTCGGTATTGACGGTCATTACACCGAAGCTACCGGCCGCTTCCTCCGTTGGGACTTCAAGACAACAGACAGTCATATCTGCATTGCTTTCTACATGCTCCGCAAGCAGAACCCCATAATCCATACGGTAGACATGATCGCCTGATAAAATCAGCACATATTTAGGTTTCTCAGCGCGAATAATATCTAAGTTTTGATATACGGCATCAGCGGTCCCCATATACCAATCATTACCACTACGTTGCGATGCAGGTAATATCTCGACAAACTCTGATAAATTAGCCTTAAAACTTCCCCATCCGCGGTTAATATGACGAATTAACGAGTGTGATTTGTATTGGGTGGCAATGCCCACGCGATGAATGCCGGAGTTCATGCAGTTAGATAATGGAAAGTCGATAATACGAAATTTACCTCCAAAATAGACAGCGGGTTTTGCCCGCCAATCAGTCAGTTCAAACAATCGACTGCCGCGACCACCGGCTAAAATTAATGCATAAGTGTCTTTAGTTAGATTACTGATATATCTGTCTTTATTTTGCGCCATAAATGAATCCCCATCTGTTTTAAATATGAAATGAAATGGTATTTAACACACCTACAAAGGAATTAGAATTAAAGCAGTCAAAATATCATCAAAAAACCACATCAATCTTTGCTATCGGCGCGTTATCTACCTCAGTGTTGGTATCAGAGTTACAGCCTGCCGTGTTGGTATCAGAGTAGCAGCCTGTAATTCGAGATTGTAAGAGCTTTCATATATTGTTGATCAGTAAGGGGGGCAACGCAACACCCTGAGAGATGATTTAGGTTTGTTTTTTTGAGGAGCGGTTCACAAAAAAGTCTTTTTATTTCACTATCTATTTAACTAATATTTTTAGATTGTTTTATTGCCTAAAATATAGTCAGATAGAGGCAGGAGATCAGATTTTTTTATTTTGCGGGAAAGCATATTCAGGCTGGAGAGCTGCAGTTATCTATATCACTGAGTAATGGCCGACTTAACAGATAGAAATTTAATATATTAACAACAAATTACTTTTCATATTCGCGCTTTTGTTGCCAATCTTCCAGTTCAACTAACACTAACAGCGCGCCATAACCGCCAAATTCCAATGGAGCCTGGTGAAAAGCCAAAATGTCAGGATGTTGTGCTAACCACAGTGGCACCTGTTTTTTTAAGATATGCTTACCGACACCGTGCATCACGCTACAACAATATAGCCCCTCCCTTTTACAGCAGGCAATAAGCGCACCTAATTCGCGTTTCGCTTCCTCTTGAGTCAGGCCATGCAGATCTAAAATTATTTCAGGGGAAAAATCACCACGACGCAGTTGTTTCAGCAAATATTTTTGTGCATCTTGGCGTAGATAGCGTACCGGTCCATCTTCAGCTAGATGCGGTTCAAATTCATCTGAAAAATGACTGGTTTCAAAAGATTCCACTATAATTTGTTTGATGATCTGTTTTTTCTTCATGTTTTTAGTGGGCAGTTTTATGGTATCCTGTCGCAACTTTTTGATACCCGAAAACTCTTCGCTAAATAGCGAAAAATCATCATTTTTATTTATAACGGTCATGGTCTTTCCAAAGATTAATTTTGTTAGCCGTAGTTTACCTTAATTGGAGAATAAGTTGGATACGATTTTTAGTGATGAAGCGGTTAATGAACTGCTAACCATCCAAGATATGATACGTTGGGCAACCACTGAGTTTAACCGAGCTGGCTTATTTTATGGGCATGGCACAGATAACGCTTTAGATGATGCAATACGCCTTGTTATGCCCTCATTACATTTACCTTTGCACAGCAGTAGTGAAATGGCCGGTGCGCGTTTAACACGCCGTGAACGTGAAATGTTAGCGGATCTGATTGAAAAACGTATTGATTTACGCATTCCGGTGGCTTATCTAACCAATACCGCATGGTTTGCGGGTTTAGAATTTTATATTGACGAGCGCACCTTAGTGCCACGCTCCCCCTTTGCTGAATTAATCGAATCACGCTTTGCACCTTGGCTAAAAGAATCACCGCAACGGATTTTAGATTTATGTACTGGTAGTGGTTGTATTGCGATTGCTTGCGCCTATGCTTTTCCTGACGCTGAAGTTGATGCTGTTGATATTTCCGATGATGCATTGGAAGTGGCGGAAATTAATATTCAAGGACACGGGTTAGAGCAGCAAGTTACTCCAATGTTATCGGATCTCTTTTCAGGTGTAGAAAATGAAAAATACGATCTGATTGTTTCAAATCCGCCTTATGTTGATGCCGAGGATATGGCAAACTTACCGGAAGAATTTAAACATGAACCGGAGCTGGGGTTAGCATCTGGTTCTGACGGTTTAGATCTGGTGCGGAAAATGTTAAATCAGGCCGGTGATATGCTCAATGAAAATGGCCTGTTATTTGTTGAAGTGGGCAATTCACAAATTCATTTGCAACAAGCGTATCCAGAGATTCCATTTGAATGGGTAGAATTTGATAATGGTGGTCATGGCGTATTTGTTTTAAGTAAAGCACAACTTGATAATATTGAAATTTAGTCAATGATAGGGGAGGTCGATCTGTCCCTAGTTGGTAACGTTAATTAGTTAAAGCGGGAAAAATTATGGCAGGAAGCAGTATCGGTCAACTTTTTAGAGTGACCACTTTTGGCGAAAGTCATGGAGCGGCATTAGGCTGCATTGTTGATGGTATTCCACCTAATTTAGAAATTTGTGAAGCAGATCTGCAACACGATTTAGACAGGCGTCGTCCAGGGCAGTCTCGTTATACAACGATGCGCCAAGAGGGCGACCAAGTTAAAATTTTATCAGGTGTTTTTGAAGGAAAAACAACTGGTTGTAGTATTGGTTTACTGATAGAAAATACGGACCAGCGGTCGAAAGACTACTCGGCGATTAAAGATCTGTTTCGCCCCGGTCATGCCGATTATACTTATCATCAAAAATATGGGCATCGTGATTATCGTGGCGGTGGTCGCTCGTCGGCACGAGAAACTGCGATGCGTGTGGCTGCGGGAGCGATTGCTAAAAAATATTTAAAAGAACAATTCGGCATTGAAATTCGCGGCTATTTAAGTCAGTTAGGGAATATAACTCCCGATTCAATTGATTGGGATGAAGTGGAAAACAATCCGTTTTTCTTTCCTGATGCGTCAAAACTCGCGCAGCTTGAACTCTATATGCGTGATTTGATTAAAGAGGGCAACTCAATTGGTGCGAAAGTATCGGTTGTCGCCTCTGGTGTGCCTGTTGGTTTAGGTGAACCTGTATTTGATCGCTTAGATGCGGAGCTTGCGCACTCATTAATGAGTATTAATGCGGTGAAAGGGGTGGAGATTGGTGATGGTTTTGCTGTTGCTAATCAAAAAGGCACTGAACACCGTGATGAGATGACACCGGATGGTTTTTTATCAAACCATGCGGGAGGGGTTTTAGGCGGCATTTCAACAGGGCAGGATATTATTGCGCATATCGCATTAAAACCAACGTCAAGTTTAACTATTCCCGGTCGGACTATTACCGTTGATGGCGAAGCAACAGAGATGATCACCAAGGGGCGACATGATCCCTGTGTCGGTATCCGTGCAGTGCCCATTGCAGAGGCACAAATGGCGATTACTTTGCTTGATCATCTGCTCCGTCATCGCGCGCAGAATTTACATGTAACAACTAATACTCCCTTTATAAAATAGCTTTTTCTGTTATTGCAGCACCTTATTAAGCTGGAATTTTAGAGGGTTAAGTTATTGATAAAAAGCACGTCTGTTTTTCATTGAGCAGACGTGTTTTTTTATGTTTTTAAAACGGTAACTGCCAATCTGAAGAAAACTGCATAAACTGCTTTAATAGCGGACTTTGATATTTTTCTTTATGGCAAACCAGCCAATAATCACGTGACATATCAAGTTCAAGCTCGGCAGAAAGATGCAGTTCAACTAAACGCTTATCATTGAGTGCATGACGCGCCGCCAATCTGGAGATACAGGTAATGCCTAAGCCAACAGAGGTGCAATTAATGATCGCCTCGGTAGTTTTTAGTTCTAAAGAGATAGAGTAAAGGGTTAGCTTCTCGCCGATATGTTTGATAAAAAAATCGCGCGTCCCCGAGCCGATTTCTCGTAAAATCCACTGCTGATTTTCTAAATCACTTAAATTTAACTCTTTCTTTTTAGCGAGAGAATGGGCGCTATTGCAGACCACCACCATTTCATCTTGTAACCAACGGGTTGAGTGTAATTGATCATCAAAAACATAAGCTTCGACTAAACCTATATCAAGTTCATACTCTTTTAATTGTTCGCAGATGGTGGTGCTGTTGTCAATTAGCAGGGATTGTTTGAGATGCTTTGTGGTGGATCTGAAATCAGATAGCAGTGATGGAACAACATGGTTACCAATTGTATTACTGGCGCCTATTCTGAGTTTTCCGGACAGACTGCTTTGCTGTTCAAACAAGCGTGTTATTGTTTTACCCCTTTCAATCTGTTCATCTGCGAGTGGCAGTAATTGCTTACCCCAATCGTTAATTAACAGGCGGTTGTTTTTACGCTCAAACAGTTTTTGGCCAAGCTGTTTTTCAAGCTCTGCAAGCCCCATACTCACCGCTGGTTTTGTGATAAATAGTTTTTTAGCGGCAGCGGTGAGGGTTTTCTCTTGGGTTATACAAATAAAAACCTGTAATTGTTTTAAGGTGATATTCACAATATGTCTCTTCTTAATGTTCAGCAAGTTAGAGGTAAGTTTCATTTAGCGGTGACTGAGATACTTTAAACTATTTTTAGCGCGAATGTTTTTATATACTGCTCACTTTAATAATACGAATAAGTTGTGAACGTTATCAGTAAATTTAACACCATTAATAAATGTTTATCTAATATTCCCAGTGCGTTGGCGGGTCTTGCATTAGGTATCGCCAGTTTAGGTTTGTGTTGGGAAAACAGATCCGAGTTGAATGGCTCCGGGCAGATGTTTGCTGCGATAGTGGCGAGTTGTATCCTCTTGCCTCTATTGTTTAAATTTATATTTAATCCCGCTATTTTAAAACAAGATTTAGCCGATCATGTCGGTGGTGGTGTTGCCCCGACTCTTGCAATGGCTATGATGGTCGTTGCTAATAATATAGCCATTTATTCATTGCAGCTTGGAAAAATCATCAGTTTGCTGGCGATTATCATACATCTGTGTTTTTTGGTCATCTTTATCTTTTACCGAAGTAAGAACTTTAGGTTTGAACATATTTTACCAAGTTGGTTTATTCCACCGATCGGTCTGGTTATCGCTCTGATTATGTACCCTGGCGGCATCAGTCATCCGCTGGCTAATCTGATATTAAAATTTGGTCTGATCTGTTATGCATTGCTGCTGCCAGTTGTCTTATATCGGTTACTGTTTGGTGAAAAACTTTGTGACCATGAAAAGCCAATTTTGGTCATATTGGCGACGCCTGCAAGTTTATTATTGGCGGGGTACTTTGAGATCACCGAGCAACCAAGTTATTTAATGATCGCAATACTTGTACCACTTGCAGTTACCATGACTTTATTTGCCTATTTTTCATTTAGCAAACTGTTACGGCTGCCTTTTACGCCTGCTTATTCAGCCTTTACTTTTCCCTTGGTTGTTGGCGCTACAGCGCTGTTTAAAACAAGTCAGTTTCTATTGAAAGAGGGTAATATGCAGCTTAGCTCTATTGTCGAACAATTAGCCTATCTGGAGTTACTGATTGCAACCGCTATGGTTATCTATGTGAGTCTGCGTTATATGCGCTATTTTTTAACGGCACCAAAGGTTTTTACACAGTAAAGCCCTAATAAAAAATGTATTAGGGCTTTTTATATAGCTGCCAATAGGTATGGTATCAGCCAAAAAGTTTGCCAAGCTCTTTTTTCATTTTGCCTTCCAACTCTTTACCTTCTTGTTTTAGCTCTTGTTGCGATTTATCTTGTAGTTTTTCCTGCTGTTTTTTTAATTCGCTCTTAGCTTTTTCTTGGAGTTGCTTGGTTTTCATTTTAAGCTCTTCTTTTAACGCGCCATCCATGTCTAAAGCAAATTTAGGATCGCTAAAAGACCCGTTAATCAGAAGCGGTATTGTTACGCCTTTGAGGTCGTACAGCTCTGTTTCAGCATCGCTTTTCGATAAAGGTGTGACACTTAATTTGTAATTTAACGATTCATGCAAAATATCAGCGAGACCCGCACCGTCGAGACGCATAACAGGTGATAGCATCAATAATTTGTTATTATCGACCACGCCTTTTTTTATAATGAATTTACCTGTTAAGGAAGCAAAATCTGTTTTCTTAATATTGGCTTCGGTCGGTGTTGGCTTACCGGTCAATTTTGCTTTTAATGCGCGGATCTCTTGTGGAATATTAACGCCGTATAATTCACCATCGAGTAACGCAAAATCACCCTCGCCCACTAACCCCGATTTTATTTTACTGGCCGTCAACCCTTTACCTGCTGCTGAAAAGTTAAGTGCGGTTGTACCGCTCAGCAAATCAATCTGGGCTGCATCGGTAAGTAATGGCCGGATTTGTACATTTTTTAGAGTGCTTGTAAGCTGGTATTTATTTAAACCTTTGGCATCATCAACCCAACCGTTTACGGTTAATAAGCCTTGGTATAATTGTACGGTTAGTGGTTTGATTCGTGCTTTGCCGTTGCTTACCTCAATCACAGTGTCGATTTTTCCAAGGGTTAAACCTGAAGCTTTAAGACCTGCAATGGCTAATGTTCCTTGAATATCTAAGCTATTTAAAAAACTTAAGTCAGGATCTTGCTCGCTGACCGCTTTAACTTCACTACTTTTTGCACTAGTTTCTGTTTTTTTAGCGGCCTTTTTATCTTCAGGGAGATAAGGCTTCAGATCCCATTCATTCCCCTGCAAGGTAAAGCGAACTTTGGTTTTAGCTGCGGTTTGTACAGAAACAACGCCTTTTAATTGGATTTTATCAACTTCTAAAAGTAGCGCATTAAGTTCGGCTTTAGCCGTATTTAGATTATAAAAAACATTACTTTGAACTGAGCTTACAATCTTACCATTGGGTATATCTGTGCCTGTTAATATTGTTTGCAAGTTGAGTTTATTAAGCTGTATTGATGAAAAATCGGCTGCAACAATTAATTTTGCTTGTAATTCAATCTGAGCAGACATTTGTGCTGCTGATAGCGCTGTTGAAACAGACAGATCAGTTTCTTTGTCTAATGCAAATTTGCCAAGATGAATATGATTGATATTTACCTTGTTTGCTGAACCCGCTCTTAAATCTTGTACTTCAATGACCGAATTTGTAATATTTACGCCTGCTAGCTGTGCTTTATTTATGGCAAAAAAACCATTTTTTTGGTTTTTAAGTTCGTCGTTTATATCCTTTTCTTGCTTAGTTACTTCAGCCTCTACCGGCGCTTTTTTAGGAAACATATTATCAAGATTAGAGGTGCCGTCTTTATTGGTTATCAAGTTTAAAACTAATCCATTTAGCGTGAGCTCGCCAATCTTAATTTCACCTTTAAATAGTGGCAACACCTCTATGGCGATCGAAGCATTTTCTATCTTAGCTAAATGGTTGCGGTTAAAACCATCGAGATTATTTAATTCAATTTCACCGCTGCTAAAACCAAGTTGAGGATATAATGTCCATCCAATATCGCCGTTAATCAACAGATCCCGATTAATTGAT